>JBAXGS010000023.1:0-7826 GCA_037139275.1 bacterium
ATTGTAAAGCGAGTGTCTGGTGATGATGAGGTTGTTCAATGTGTGTATAAGCATATTGCTGATGTGCATGCGGTTGCGAGTTTTGCAGTTTCTTTATCTGTTGAGCCTGATATTGGGTATATGTGCGGAATGACGGTGCCTAAAAGATTACTGATTAGTAGTACTGGAGATTTTAGTATTAAAAAGAGTGGGGCTGCACTTGCGGTGAGACGAACCGATTTTTTACATGCGTGCAGGCAAGTGGTGGCGATGGTGCAAAGAGGTTGGTATGAGCGGGTGTGGCCAGGGGCTCAACCGGTTACCATTTTGTCTTTAGAAGATTTGGGCAAACTTGAATTAGTAGTGAATCCCTTTATGATGCCAGATCTTCCAGATTATATTACTGAGGCTATGTATAATACGCCTGAGGTAGTGGTTGAGAATCTTTGGCCATACCATCCTGAGAATAATGCGATAAAAAAAGATAAAGAAAAGAAAAAAGAAGAAAATAATGGCAAGAAAAAGGAGTGATTTATGAAAACAAGGTTGCATACATCCTTAATCTTACGGTTATTAGTGATATTGTTTTTAGTTGTTACTAAGGTAGATGCTAGTGATGGTAGAGGTATAGGCGTTGATCGTGGTCTTACGATCAAAACTACTCAATGTGATATTGACGCAGACGTTCAAGAGCCATCGGCATAATAAATAGTAATGTTAGTGTGTAAGGAGTTATGGACTTGGGTCGCACCTCTTTTTTTATTAGCTCTACCCGGGACTCTCTTTCATCCATCGCATGCTGATTATTCGTCTGATGAGGAAGATGATTTGGCGATTAATCGCAATGAATATGTTGGCGATGGATCTCCAGATTTAACCGAAAGTTACTTGTTCGATCTGTAGATGCTATTGGTGGAAAGCCGTTAGTCACTTATAAGGCCGATGAATATCATCGCGCTCATGGGCGCTGATAGAAGTTAAGAAAGCTATAGTGTCAACTTGGGCCACCATTTGCTCTCGAGTAAGTGGCACGCTACGATAATAGCTTCTTGCAACATCTAGGGGAGTTTGTTCAAAAATATTAATATGTTCTACATAGCTTGCAAGTGTTTTTCCTGTACGCCTTGATAGTTCTGCTATATGGTGGGATAGGGCCTCTAAAATTGGTTTACTCCAAGCTGCTGCGGCGCAGTGCATTGCCGTAGAGTTGCGAATGGTTGTCATAGATACATCAGCCTTGTGTTTAAGTAGTATATTTACAACACTTATACAGCCATTCTCGCAAGCTTGATGAAGTGGTGTAGATTGAGTGTGGGTTTGAACATTTACATTTGCTTTATACTTTTCTATCAACAGTGTGACAATTTCAGGTTTATTATTGCTTGCTGTGTAGTGCAGGGCTCTGTAGCCATCTTTATCGGGTGTGTTTACATTATGGCAGGTTACCAAGGTATCTACTATAGCAATCTCATTAGCTATTATGCTTGGTACGAGGCTTATCCAATAATCCTCTGAGGCTTGTAATATATTACTGAATGGCGTGCAAGCAAAAACACTTATTAATAAGATCTTTTTATAAAATGCCCATTCAAGCTCGAAATGCAACAAAATTTGCGGCTCAGATTTGAACTGGCGAAAATTGAAAGAATGGTTCATATTTTTTCCTAAATAAAAAGGTCAGATGAGTTTTGTTAATGGCCGGGCAGATTAGCTTATTTTATAAACAAAGAAAATAAGTCCGATATACTTATATACTTATTGATAGTGATACTCTAATACGTTATCGATGGCATAAAAATTAATCTTGTAGTAAAAAGACACTGTCTTTACGTAAAGCGTGAACGCAGTGTCTTTTTCTTTTTCTACAAGGAGCGTGTATGACAACGCATACAATTCTACTATTTGGTGCCAGTGGCGATTTAGCAATGCGCAAATTAATTCCGGCGTTACATGAAGTGATGAAAAGTGATTCTTCTGTTATATGGCGACTGATCGGCATTGCGCATGATGCAATTACTGCCGATGACATGATGCAACGTGCGCAGTCACATGTAGCACAGTTTGATGAAGAGCTCTGGCAGAAGCTATGTAGCAATGTAGAGTACGTGCAAGGTGATTTTACTGATGCTGCTGTGTATACAAAGCTTGCTGAGCGTCTGGGCAATCAAAAAACACCACTTCTTGTGTACTGTGCAACCTCATCAGATTATTTTTTACCTATTACCCAGGGGCTGGTTTCTGCTGGTATTATGAAAAAACAAAACGCCCCCGAGGATGTGTGGCAACGCATTGCATATGAAAAACCATTTGGATCTGACGCAGCATCTGCTCATGCATTAAATGATGCGCTTCTGGAACTTTTGACTGAAGGACAAATTTTTAGAATTGATCATTATGCGGCAAAAAAAGGACCGATGAGCATTTTGGGTGCGCGTATCCTGGACCCTCATTTTAATGAAGTCTGGCAAGCGGTGAATTTTAAATCACTGCAGATTGTAGTGAATGAGCAGGATGGCATTGGACTTCGGGGTGGATATTACGACGCGCGTGGTGCATTACATGACATGCTTCAGAGCCATCTGTTGCAGTTTTTGGCATTGGTTGCGGTACATGAACCAGTCCTTCATCAACCATATTTAGGATTTAATAAAGCAGAAATACTTGCCGCATGCAGCATTCAAGATGTGGTGCTGGGCCAATATTCGGGATATCGCAAGGAAGCGCATGTCGCTCCGCGATCCAAAACAGAAACATTTGTTGCTGCTCGTGTGTGCATCGATCTGCCGCGGTGGAAAGATGTTGCTATCTTTCTGAAGACCGGGAAAAAGTTGGCGCAGCCGGGCAACGTGATGTATGCAATATGCAGTGAAGTAGACCAAACAGATTTGAGTATTGGGTGCGTGGTACAAGGCGATAATGGCGCAGCATTTATGAGTGACGCATCGTTGATACGGCAATCATTGCAAACGGTAACGCCAACTGCGGCAGCAGAACCGCTCCGTGCGTATGGCCGCATTTTAGAATTTATGATTGCAGGGGAAAAAACATTCTGTTTAACGATTGCTGAAATTGCTGAAATGTGGCGGATTGTTGATGCAGTGTCATTGCAAAAACATCCGGTTCATTCGTATAAAGCAGGAAGCGCAGGGCCCGATGAGCTTGTAGAATTTTCAGTCAAGCATGGTATTGAGTGGATTATATGAGTAAGCCAGTTGGAGTTGTCGGCCTTGGCCGAATGGGCGGGGGCATAGCACGTCGGCTTGCTGAGGCAGGACAGCGCGTATATGGGTATGATCCTTCTGTACACGCACAGACCCCTGAAGGGGTGGTGCGTGTGGCATCGCTTGCTGAGTTGTATGACGCGGCTTCTTGTATTCTACTCTTGCTGCCGGCGGGTGAAGTGATTGATCAAGTCCTTGTTTCCTTGGCGATGGCGGCGGTGCATGCATCAAGGGGTCCATGCTTTGTCGTTGATTGTGGCAATAGTTTATATACCGACACTATTGCGCGTCATGAAGCACTTAAGCATTCTGGTATTGTCTTTTCAGATGCGGGAGTTTCTGGCGGTGTGCAGGGAGCAATTGATGGATACTGTGTTATGGCTGGAGGTACTGCTGAAAGCATCCAGGCTGTTTCTTCATATTTACAATTGTTTGCCATGCCTGGTGGGTATGCGCACGTAGGCGGTGTAGGCGCCGGGCATTATGTAAAAATGGTTCACAACGCGATTGAATATGGGCTATTGCAGGCGTATGCCGAAGGGTTTCATATGCTGAGCGAGAGCACGTTGGTAGGAGCCTCTTCTGCTGATATTGCGGCGCTGTGGCAGCACGGCTCAGTTATTCGATCGCACCTACTGCATTTATTGCAAGGGGTGGTAAAAGATGAGCAGCGCATAGCAGAAACGAGTGGCGTCATTCATGAAAATGGAACCGGCCGATGGGCACTCGCAGCAGCGGAAAAACAGAAAATAAAAATGCCGGTAATTGCCGAGTCACTCGCCGTGCGGTCACGGTCGCGTGAGACTGGCGGGGACTACGCAACAAAACTTGTTGCGCTCTTGCGTAACGCATTTGGTGGTCATGCAGTAGAAAAAGAACGACAAGGGTAGTTCTATGTCACATCGTTTTATTGATATTAGTTGGCCATTACATGGCGAAACCGTTTCTTATAAAAACAGACATCCCATTGTGGTTGAAGTACTGCGCACCATGGCTGAGCATGGCATCGCAGATTCTCGTTGTGGCTCATTGCATATGCATGCCGGAACTCATATTGATGCACCAAGTCATTGCATTGAGGGAGGCCGGACTATAGAACAACTATCACTTGAGGCTATGAATGGCGCGTGCCGCGTGCTGGATCTTACCAGCGTGGGTGGTGGCCGGATTGAAGCAGATGACCTGAAGCAGTTTGCAATTCAACCGGGTGAACGAATTTTGCTTAAAACAATCAATAGCAGTATGCCAGCAGAAGGTGTTTATCGTTCTGACGAGGTGTATGTGGCGGCAAGTGCGGCGCAGTATCTTGTGCAGTGCGGTATAGCACTGATTGGGGTGGATGCGTTGGGACTCGAGCGCAATCAGCCTGCGTATGACTCGCACCGTGCATTTTTTAATGCAGGAGTGGTGATTGTTGAAGGGTTGCGGCTCGCGCAAACGAATAGTGGCATGCAGTATACCCTGCACCTGTTGCCCCTTGCATTTGTGGGGACTGAGGCGGCGCCGGCTCGAGCAGTTTTGAGTTTTTAGAAAAGTAAGCCTTTTACCGTGGTATTGGTATTAAATTGCCAATTATTTGACAACTGTTTAGTGGCGCCTTAGTCTATGGGCACTTGTGGTTACACTGTGTTACTTAACATCAGGAGCGTATATGGAAACAGACATCATAAATTGGACTAAAGCAGCGGCAAATTTGAGCGCCGGAATATGCATGGGAATCGGGGCGTTGGGGCCATCCCTTGGGCAAGGATACATTGGTGGTAAGGCGTGCGAAAGTATCAGCCGGAATCCAGAAAGTTATAATTCAATTTTTAGTACAATGATGTTTGCATTAGTAGCGGCTGAAACCTCTTCTATTTATGCATTTATTATTTCATTGATGTTGCTATTTCGTGCATAGAGATAGTTCAATTTTGGGGTGCCATGATAGCGTTTAATCTCACATTGATTGCTCAGATTATTAACTTCTGCATCGTGTATTATTTTTTGCGTCGCATGATCTTTGATCCTGTTATTGATGCATTGATTAAGCAGCGTATTGAAGAGCGCCGGTTGACTGAAGAAATTGTTCTTAAAAAGCAAGACATTGCCAGTTTTCAGATTGAAAAAACATCGCAGCTTATTCAGTTTCAGCAAGATGTGAAGGTTCAGCTGGCAAGTGATACAATTCATATTCCTTTGTGTCCGCAGTCGACAAGCCGCGTTCAATTGAAGCCGTTATCGGTTGAAGAATTGCTCGTGTTTAAAAAACAGTTAGAAGAGAGGCTGCATGCTGGAAACTAATGGAATTCCATTTCTGACATATGCGGTGCAACTCATATTGTTTTTCTTGTTTTTAATAAAGGCCTGGGGTTTGTTGCAAGACTATATTCTCCCTCGGCTGCGAGAGTATAAACAGCATGTGTATGAAAAATGGATGCATTTGCAAGAAGAGCATTTATTGTTGGTTTCTCAAAAAAAGCAACTGGCGACTCAATTTTTGCAGCAGGAAAAGCAAATTGCCTTGTTAACAGCAAAATTGGAATCGTGGCATTTAATTTGTTATCACAAAGAAAAAGAACGTGAAAATATACTGAATGATCGGGCGCGTCTGATGAATGAACGTGCGGCAGTGCAGCAGCATGTGACTGCTCAAATACGACTTGCATCGCAGGCTGGCCAGGATTTAGTGGCAATGGTTGCTGAAAGTGTTGAGCGTGATGCTCACGTTTTATTTGATCAGTATCTTGTGCGAGCGGTTGAAAAATTATCAGTTATTGAGAAAAAGGATACGGTGTATGAATCGTCTTACGCAAAAAAAACAGAAGGCGCGTAATTTTGCTCGCGCATTTTTGCGCGTACAGCAGATTCATGAAGATGAGTTATTTCTTGGTATTGCACGCTTAAAAGATTGTTTAGAGAAGAGCCCTATGGTTTTTCATGTTCTTGAGTTAAGTAGCATGCATGTTGAAGAAAAATACCAAGCAATCTATTCGCTGGCAGAGCGATTGGGCATCCCTGCGGTGCTGGGTGATTTACTCTGCGCAGTGCTTAAGTATAAAGAATTTGATGTATTGTCTTGTATTCTTGATATGCTGCAGGAAGAGTTTAAAAGAGTGCAGGGAATTCATGAGGTTGTGGTGAGTACATCTCATACCATGACCGATGAGGTGCGTGCCACAATTGAAGCTCATATACGACTTAAAATCCCCGGGGCGTTGCGATTTATGTATACTGTAGATGCGGCGCTTATTGCGGGAATAAAAATTCAAACCCCCTTGTATTACTGGGAACATAGTGTTGCCAGAACTATACGTCAGTTGCAACAACAGTTATGCATACAGGAGTCCTCATGAAGCAAACAGCAGGTGTTATTTCTCTTATTGAAAAAGCATTAACACCAAATGCTCAGACCGCAATAGAAGAGATTGGTACTGTTATCGGAGTGGGTGATGGTATTTGTAAGGTATATGGATTGACCAATGTTATTTACGGTGAGCTTGTTCTGTTTGAGTCGGGAGCTCGGGGAATAGTAATGGATCTTGATGAAGATTATGTCTCTATTATTCTGCTTGACCATGCGGCCGATGTATTTGAACAAGAAGTGGTGCGCCGGACAGGGCATTTATTTCAAGTTCCTGTGGGAGATTCGCTTTTGGGTCGTGTACTCAGCCCTTCAGGAGATCCTATTGATGCTATGGGCGACATTGTGCCGGCTGAAATGCGCTCCATTGAACGAACGGCGCCAGGAATTATTACACGTACACCGGTATGCCAGCCTCTTGAGACCGGATGCTTAGTTATTGATGCTCTGATTCCTATTGGAAAAGGGCAGCGGGAATTATTGATTGGGAATAGAAGTACCGGTAAAACGACAACCGCTCTCAATACCATCATTAATCAAAAAGGTAAGAATGTTATTTGTATCTATGTAGTCATTGGTCACAAGCAGTCTGATACGGCAAAAATGGTCCATTTGCTGCAGCAGTATGATGCGCTGTCATATACCATTATTGTTGATGCAAGTGCAAAAGCAACCGCTCTTGAGCAGTTTCTCTCTCCGTATGTGGGCTGCACCATGGGTGAGTATTTTATGGATGCAGGTAAAGATGTGTTAATTATTTATGATGATTTAAGTAACCACGCAATTGCGTATCGTGAGTTGTCACTCTTGCTGCGTCGCCCACCAGGGCGTGAAGCGTATCCTGGCGATATTTTTTATATTCATTCCCGGCTTTTAGAGCGTGCAGGCAAAATGCATCCTGATCATGGCGGAGGCTCGATGACCGCGCTGCCGGTGATTCAGACACAGGGCGATGATATTACGGCGTATATTGCTACCAATCTTATTTCTATTACCGACGGCCAGGTCTTTTTTGATACGAATATGTTTAATAACGGCATTCGTCCTGCAATTAGTATTGGATTGTCAGTGTCTCGGGTAGGGGGAGCGGCTCAAACTAAAAGTATGAAGAAGATCTCTGGGTCATTAAAGCTTGAGCTTGCGCAATTTGAAGCGCTTGCCGCGTTTATGCAGTTTGGCTCTGAACTTGATGCTACGAGCCAACGAGCGATTGATCGTGGGCAACGGGCGGTGCAGCTTTTGAAGCAAGATTTACATGCAACGTATAGCCAGGCAGAAGAAAT
>JBAXGS010000024.1:0-7825 GCA_037139275.1 bacterium
GTCTGAATGCTTTCCATTTTTGATATATGGGGAGCCCACTCGGTGCGGGCAGCCACTTCTGGTTTGCGCGCGTAGGCATACAGAGCATCAACGTCACTCATACGAATGTTTCTGAAGAGCAGATGTTCTGTTTCAATCCATATAATAGAGCTTTCTGCCCCTGGTTTATAATTGATATTCTTGATTGCGCACTTGAATGCTTTTGCATTGTTATCAATCTGCCCATCAATTTTTGCATCGCCTCGTGAAAGATCAGTAGAGTCTGAGCAGTTCCTGCATAATGTAGCTGCTACTTTTCTTTGTTCAACTACCTCTTCCAATCTTTCTGGAACCGGGGGAAGCCAGTTGTTGAGGCTCAGAAATCCAATGCTTATGATAGTATTTAGTACCACCACAATAGTGGCAAAATGTTTATTCATAGTTAAACCTTACTTTTTTTAAGTTGGCGCTGGATATCTTTTTTGAGAATAACAAATTGGTAGTGGCTTAAGAGCTCACCTTTAATTTTCCAGTATTGTCTAAAGCATGCAGATAAAGACATGCCGATTTTTTCAAGCACTTTACGAGATGCTATATTATCAACACGAACAACTGAATCAATTCGATTAAGATGGAGGTATTTCATCCCATATTCAACACAGGCTCGACCGAGTTCTGTTGCGTATCCATTACCCCAGAATTGACAATCAAACCACCAGCCCATGGTAGCTCTATGATGAGCAGGTATGTATCCAAAGATACCACCAAGCCCCATGATGACACCGGTTTCTTTATTGCAAACAGCCCAATGCGCAGTTTTCCCTTCGCGGTATGCTTCAATAATGCTTAAGATTTCTTTTTTTGTCTCTTCTTCAGTGGCATGTGCTGTCCAGGTTGAAGAAGCAGCATTTTGAATTTTTTGAAAATATGTACTCAGAAGCGGGAGGTCATCAAGGGTGACTTCTCTAAGCAGGAGCCGTTCTGTTTCAAGAACGTGTCGATAGCGGCCTTGTGTTATTTTGACAATGACTGGCCTGAAATTGCCACTATTATCTTTGCCGACAACCGGTTGGTGCTCAAGAGAGTTATTAAATACATTAGGAAGGCCGCAGTTTTCACATGCATAGCGAGCTGGCAGAGTTGTATGCTTTTGAGGTGTTGATCTATGGTAAGCCAGAGTAAAGCCACCAACTCCAATCATAACGAGTGTACTAAAAAACATTGAGAGAAGAGGAAGCGGCGCAAGGACAGGATTTTGTTTTTTTATGGGTTGCTTCATGCGTATGATCCATTTATGGTTACACTAATTAGAGCAGGTACTAGTTGTGATTCTAGCAGCCGTGTGTTTGCTCTGTCAAACTGAGGGAAAAGAGTGCTAAAATACGCGCCTATGTGGGGATGCCAGGTGTATAAGTTTTTAATTTTTTGTATGGGAATCACTGTGAGTATGGCGGTGTCGGCAGGGAGTAGTGCTTCATCAATGCTACGAGAGCTTGAGGATGATACTTGTGTAGATACTATACCGCTTATAGATTCATCTTCTGATCTTGCTCAGCAGCATGCGGCACTGCTGCATGAAGTGCTCGCGCAGAAAGGTATTCTTTGTAAAGAGCAGTGGCGCCAGGTGAATGCGTTTTGTGCTCGTGTTAAGAACTCTGAACTCTCGCCTTCTGTTAAGCATCAGTTAATTTCATCGCTGTGTTCTTTGGTGAAGCATCCTCGGCGAAAATGGCTTATCGCAGTAAGTCTTATTGGAGTAGTGATTGGGTGTGTCGGTATAGGCATGATAGTTGCGGGAATGAGTCAGAATGTGTCAAAGAGTACTGTGCCTGCAGCCGCTCAAGTAAAATCTATTGATGTAACAGATCCACACGTTAATCCGTTTGTGAGAGATGTTGTAGTGCACGACATATATGTTGTTCCAGATGCTGCTGCAGAGATTGGGCATGAGGCTCATCAGCTTGTGGCTCAAACTCCGCGTCGCGTGACTGCCCATAGCGGTCCTCCAGGAGGAAGTCCGGGGATGGGACAAAGTAAGAATGACGCACAATACACACCGTTATTTCGCACACAATGGCAAATGTTTTTAGACAGTAAGACGTTTAAGGAGATTGATGATCCAATATTTACTGCTGGGTACAGAGCGCTAATAGACGCCTATGATAAAGGGTTGTTGACTCAAGACTTATATGAGTCAATTCTTGATCAGTACTTTTTTTGAATAAGTTCTCTGGCGGTTTCTTGCTTTTTTTTACCTGTCTCTGAGTATCTTTTTGAGAATATAGCTAAATGAGTTCAAAATATTGATTTTGACTAGTGGATAGGTTTGCGCTTAGCGTAATCGTCTTTGCAAGTAAGACTGGATTGCTTCGCGATGCTCGCAAAGACATGAATTTTAAGCATGCTGCATCCATGTCTTTGAAAGTCTTTATTTTAAATTGGTTTGAAGACGGATATAAAAATAATACGGAGATGCGAGATGTTCAGTATGAGAATGGTATATAGGATTATTGGAGTGTATTGTGCGCTTGTGGTTGGTGGTGTGATTGCTGCTGGTCAGTCAAGCAATATGCCGGGAACTCCCTGGCAAGCGCGTACACAGAGTCGATGTGTAAAGCCCGCGCTGGGAGTGGCCGGTGTTCTTACCGCTGCTGCTTTGACCGCAGTGTTGGTGCGCTCACACCAGAAGAGTAGTAAAAACAATGAATATCCAGAGGGGAAACCTCTAGATATTGCGGGTATGAGCACCCCAGTTTCTGCTGCGTCAACCCCCTTTCATTCGCCGCCCGCTTCACCGAAAGCTGATCGACCATTTGGTGCTTACACTCCAGAAACTGATGATGATCAAGAAGGCGATGATGATGATAAGGAGGTAGTGCTGGATTTCTCTGGCCTTTCTGTGCCAACTGCGCCAGATGCATCTGCTGAAGAGAAGGGTAATCTTTTTATGAGCTATCTTGATAGGTATCTCACACGAGACTTGCAAGATCCTCAGATGGGGAATGTTACTCAGAGAACGCTTTATAGCGGCCTCTATTCTTTGTTTGAACGACATGAGGCGAGATCGCCCTTTTCAGCTTTTTTTACTCAGTGCACGGTGCTGCCTGCACTCGGCGGCGTGTGCCGTGTTAATGGGGCAGATTTGGCAAAGTTTTCAGAAATTTTCAAAACAATTCCGTATGTGCATCGTTTAATGAAGTCTGGTAAGGTTGTAGGGAATACAGCGTTTGTCGGTTTTTGTTATACAAAGGCCTTTGACGAGCATTATTGTATTGGATTGATTGAGAATAAAAAGTGCAGGGTGTTTGGAGAGGGCGGCGCAGAAAAGACAATTGCTCGAGGGCAGTGCTTTTTAGTTAATTCTACCGCTGAGGTTATTTTTTGCTTTGCTTCGCCTGAGTTTGGACAGGCTCTTGCCTGATTTGCGATCGCTGTATGACAGTGGTACGCTATATAACTTACTTTTTGTATAGGATGCCATGTCAGAAGAAACAAAAAAATTTAAACTCGCTGCCCCGTATAAACCAGCTGGTAGTCAGCCAGAGGCTATAAAACAGCTGCGCGGTCAACGGCCAGGGGTTTCAACCCTTCTTGGGGTGACCGGTTCGGGGAAAACGTTTACACTCGCCAATGTTATTGCCGCAGAGCAGCGGCAAGTACTTATTCTGTCTCCCAATAAAACATTGGCTGCACAGCTGTATGAAGAGTTCTCCCATTTTTTCCCCGAAAATAAAGTTTGCTACTTCGTCAGTTATTATGACTACTACCAACCGGAATCATACTTGCCGGCGCAGGATATTTATATTCCTAAAGAAACCAAGATTAATAGTGAGATTGAGCGGCTTCGGGTTGAGGCAACTGCATCGCTCGTTAATAGACGAGATGTAATTGTGGTGGCATCGGTTTCTGCTATTTACTCGCTAGGAAACCCTGCAGACTACCGTTCTCTGACGCTCAAGTTACGAGTAGGTGATCGCATGACGCGTACCGAGCTTGTGGCGCAGTTGATTGCCATACAGTACAACCGTAATGATATGGAACGTGCGAGCGGAAATTTTCAGGTTATGGGCAATGCAATTATTATATGGCTTCCGTACATTCAAGATATGGTGCGTATTGAGCTGTATGGAGATGGGGTTGACCGTATCGAATTTGTGGAGCGGGTGAACAATAAGATTCTTCGTAGCGTTGATAACATTATTATTTTCCCCGCAAAACATTTTGTAACTACTCCCGAGCAGCGAGACGCTGCTATTATAGAAATTCAGGCAGACCTGCATCGGGCACTTGCAGCGCAAGAAAACCCTTTGTACAAAGAGCGGCTGCGTGCACGGGTGGGGCATGACATTAGTATGCTGCGTAATACCGGTTATTGTTCCGGTGTTGAAAATTATTCGCGGTATTTTGAAGGACGGAGTGAAGGGTCAAAACCATATTGTCTTTTTGATTTCTTTGATAAAGATTTTTTGTTGGTTATTGATGAGTCGCACATTGCAGTGCCGCAGATTGGTGCCATGTATAATGGAGATCGTTCACGCAAGCAGGCGCTTATTGAGTATGGATTTCGGCTGCCTTCGGCGTATGATAATAGACCGCTGAAATTTGAAGAAATTGAGCAGTATTTCAACGATGTTATTTTTGTTTCTGCAACTCCAGGGAAATATGAACTTGCTCGAACTGAGCGGGCTCACTCCGCTGTGGTGGAGCAAGTGGTGCGGCCAACAGGGATTATTGATCCTGAAGTGGTGATGCAGCCACGTGAAGGGCAGATGGATAATCTGATCACTCGTATAGCGGCGACTACTGCTGCGGGGTATCGAACGCTTATTACGGTACTTACTAAAAAGATGGCAGAAGAGCTGGCCGATTACTTGGAGCAAAAACAGATTCGGGTTTGTTATTTGCATAGTGAGATAAAAACTCCTGAACGCGCAGAGATTCTTTTAAAATTGCGGCAAGGTGTGTTTGATTGCTTGGTGGGCATTAACTTGCTGCGTGAAGGGCTTGATCTGCCAGAAGTAGCGCTTGTTGCAATTATGGACGCTGATATTGAAGGGTTCTTGCGTGACGAACGGTCGCTGATTCAAACAATAGGTCGCGCTGCGCGAAATATTCATAGCACCGTAGTCTTGTATGCCGATAAAATTACCCGTTCCATGCAGGCAGCTCTTGATGAGACAGCCCGCCGTCGCAGCTTGCAGATTGCGCATAATACTGAGCAGGGAATTGTGCCCAAAACAGTTACTCGTGAAGTGGCGCAGAGCTTGTCAGGCATTCAGCAGAATATTGCGGCAGCCTCAGCACGAAACAAAAAGCCTAAGAAGCGTGTGCCAAAACGGGGAACCCCAGAGTTTGAAAAATATATTGATGACTTGAAGGGACAGATGCAGCTGGCCGCTGAAGAGGGTGATTTTGAACGGGCGATTGAGTTACGGGAAGAGATTAGGGGACTGTTGTAGTGTTTATTGAAGTCTCATCTTCGTTCTCGCATTATTCTCTCAGCTGCTGCTTGAGCGGAGAGTAATTTTGCGTTCAGGCTTGCTCGGAAAGTTTGACTGAGAGGGTCAATCTTTCCAATTTTTAAGCCGAGAATAATTTCGTAAATTTCAGGTCTTAGAGTTATGAGTAGATCAGAAGTTTTTTCAATCTTCGCTCGATCAAGTACTAAAAATAAGCGTTCAACAGGGTTGAGTGGTGCGTAAATTTTTACATATTCTACGCCGTTAGTTGATTCAATTATTACTTCAGTAGTCATTGGACGTATTTCGGCAACTGCTGTTGATCCGCTTCCTGCACCAGCTCCTGCGCCTGCTCCGACACCTGGTGTGCCAGTTGTTTGTTGAGCCGGCGTTGGTATTGCCACCGAGCCTCCAGCAGCATTAGTTCTAAATTTAGCTTGTTCTATTGGAGAAAATGCGGCCAGTGCCACGCGATAGTATGGTCGACCATTGTCTTGGTTAAATTCGACTGGATAGGGGCTGCCCGCATTAGTTATTGTTGTTTTAATCTTATTTGTTTCCTCATCCCAGAGGCCAAAGTGCTGTAAAAACGCTTGGTTGGTTGTTAGCCCATTTTTGATTTGCTGGGTGATTGCTTTGATAAGTTCAGCGGATGCGGATCCGTCAGCGGTCAGTTGTGTGATAATAGTTGTCAGGTGGTCGACTATGTTTTTTGGCATATTTTGGGCGGAACCTGCGATTTCTGCTCCATATTCATCTACTCTATAAAAAGTCATTGTTCTTGTTGCTTGATCAAATCTGTTGCGAACATTTTCTGCGAGGTCGCCTGGTGTTGTACCCCCTTCGCGAATAAAGCCATTGGTTTTAAGCCAGGTGAATGTCTGAGCAAGATTAGTCTTTGTTATAGTCCCAATACTATCGATGAAGTTAATAACGACTGGATCTTCAAGAATTGCCACTCCACGATTTGCAATCTCTCTGTACTGTTCAGCTAGCGGCAGTGCTCGATTAATAAGTAGTCTGTAATCCTGGGCGAGTGGCAGCGCCCGTTCTGTCAGGTCTGCATATCGTTCGAGAAGGGGGTGTGCTTGTTCTGCAAAAGCGAGCATGTTAGGGACCTGAGCCATAGCACTATTTACAGCATCTGTATTAAGCGCTGCTACTTTGGGGGCAAGATTTGTGGCGAGATCAAGAGGGCCTTGAAATTCTGCTTTTATGGGTGCCAGTGTCTTCTTTACTAATTTTTTCCAGAGCCCTGCTTTATACGCGGCAAATCCGCCGGCTGCGATAATAACCAATGCGAGTAGCGTTTTAAGGGGGAGTTGTTTGCGTAGAGTTTCGCGCAGTCCTGTTAGCGCTGGCGCAAGACCAAGCTGAAGATTTTTTTGGAGTGTGAGGACGAGCTCTCTTTGCGCATTGTTTTTCGCTAGCGCTTCCAGATCAGTAAATGCCATGCGAAGGAGCGCGTTCACTCGTACTTCTTTGGTATGGGTCGACCAGGCAGTTGTTGCAAGCGCGCGTGTCAGATTTTGAGTAAATGTACTGAGAGATTCTTTAAGTTCTGGAGAACCATCGGTATAGAGAGTGTTGAAGTTTAAGCGAGTGAGGGAGAGGCGGGTCAGTCTTTTTTCTGAGCGGGGGCCTTTGCTGCCAATAATACTGATGAGATGTGAAAATTCTTCCATCGCGGCATCGTCCAGAGCATTCAGCGAGTCGTCATGCTGCTCAGGTGCAGAGAGTTCTTTTACGGTGCTTGTAGCGGTTATGGGATCAATAAGACAGAGGCAGAGTAGAAGTAACGGTATCATAAAAAAATTCCCCAAATCTGTTGTGCTCACCTTGATGCTAGTGCCTCATTTTTTCATTCAAATAGGTCCTGAATAGGCAAGAATCAATCATAACCACTGTACGATGGGGGAGAATGGTAAGTAAACAGACTTTTATTGTTAGTATTAGAATTGCGATTCTGATTGCTTTTTGCGTGCGCTTTATGTTTCATGCTACAATCTGCACTCAGTCTACAGGTACTTTCTTTTTTTGTATAAGGGCCTTTTATGAAAATATCTCTTCGATGGTTGTGTGACCATATTGCCGGACTTTCCTGGCAAGATATAAATGTGCAAGAGTTATCCGCTCGATTTAACGCTAAAGTCGCTGAAATTGAGCATATTGAGCGACGATCACTATCGCTTGCTGGGGTTGATGCGGTTCGTGTACAGAAACATACTAATGAGTTGCGTGCGGTGTATGCTGATGGGCGCAGTATGGGCATGCCGCAGCGGAGTGATCTGGAATTTCCTTTGCCTCAAGGCGCAGCGTGTTTGGTTGCTTGTGAGGGTGAAGCATGTCGCTGGGTAACCATTGCTGAGTGTGGGCTTGAAAAAGAG
>JBAXGS010000025.1:0-7735 GCA_037139275.1 bacterium
CCCCCCCACTTTGCCAGCCAAACGCCAAACTCTTCGAAGTGACTTCTCTTTTTTACCGTCCCTCTGTCTTGGCTTTGGAAGGGGGGCCGCAAACTCTTCGAAGTGACTTCTCTCTTACCGTCCCTCATGTTCTCCCGCAGCTTCACCCTGCTCGCCTTTGCGGCATCTTCGCTGGCTGCGACGCAGTGCAGCAACTTCGTGCCCCCCGCGAGTAAGACGGCGGAGCTGGTCGTGACCAACGCGACGACGGGCGCGTGGGTCTACGCGCAGACCAAGGACTGCCCGACGTCGTGCGGCGCGCACTGCGAGGCGGGCTGCCTTTTCTGCGCCGACTCGGGCGTCCTGCCGGGCATGCTGCCGCCCGCCGACCTGCCCAACACCCTCTTTATCGCGGTCTCGACGTCGGCGAAGACGGACCAGTGCGCGAGCGCGTTTGATGACGCGGGCGCGTACAAGTACCAGTCGGGCGACCTCCTCCAGATCAACGGCACGGGCCTGGTTGCCTGCTTCAACAAGTTTTTTGAGATCGATCATAGACATGTAAAATACCTTAAAAATTGGTTATTAAAGGGTTTTGCTCGTGTGTTTTCTCTGGGTCTTTCGACCACCCCGGCAAACCAGCTGCTTGAAAACACGTGCAACGATCATTATACGCACAATACGCACAATGAGCCGGTAAGTATATAGAAAAGCGCGGAAATCTCAAGTGGTTACCAAGAGTTCATACTGAGGGGCTAGTTTGTAGCTGCGCGCCTTATTTGATGGGTTGGAAATAATCAAAAACCCTTGGTCTGTCCATTTTTTGCAGAGCTGAGTACTAAGGACTGGAGAGATGTGGAGGAATGCCTGAATGTCTCGTGCAGTGACAGTAGCGCTTTCTTTGAAGAGACTGAGTACTTTTCGCTGGCGAGGATCGAGGTGGCGCAGTAGTGCGCTGTGGTCTGGCGACGTACGTGCTTGAGCGTTAGTCATATGTTTAATTGCTGCTTCGCAGGCAATCGCCATACCTTCTAAAAAGTATTCAAGCCATGGAGTGATATCGGCCTCTGCGCGCCCAAGGTAGTAGTTATGTGAGGGGCCAACAGTGAGAGCTGCGTAATAATTTTGTAGATTGCGCGCATAGTATTCTTCAAGTGAGTAGAGGCCCTTGAGTCCGTAGCCCCCTTGGTGAAGAATGAGGGTGGTGAGCAGGCGAGCGGTTCTTCCATTGCCGTCATAGTACGGGTGAATTGTTGCATATTGATAGTGTGCAATCGCTGCTTGAATGGGGCAGGGTATATGAGGCGAGTTGGTGAGCCATGCAGTGAGGTCGGCCATAAGGGTTGGTACGTCGGCTGCTTCTGGGGGTAAATAAATAATAGTATGGGTTGCGCTATCTCGAATGACATTTTGTCCAGTGCGGTAGGGAGAGGGTTTGACGTGGTTTGATGTTCCGTCACCCATGACATGAGCATGTATGTGCTGGATGAGTTTTGCAGAAAGTGGCGTATTGGTTTTGATGCAGCGTTCCACAAAGTTCAGCGCTGAGTAATACCCTTGAATTTCTTTTTGGTCACGTTCTCGCCCGGGAAAATGGCCTTTGTGTTTGATGACTTGCTCGATTTCACTGCTGGTAAGTCGATTGCCTTCTATCATTGTTGAGTAATGTGTTGTCATAAGGCGTGCTGATTCTCGCAGAGAATCAAGAACATGCGCGGTAATGGGCAAGTGCTGGGCTTTTGTATTTGCCGCTTCAATGCGAAGAAGAAGTGCTGTGATTGTGTGGGTGAGTGTATAGACTGGATTAAATGTGTTTGTCTTGGTTTTTACTTGCATGGTAAGGGCCCCTATTGACACCATCTGCTTCAGAGAGAATATGGATAAAGTATAAATACCGTATGATTATTATGTAGATAAAATGCAGATAAAGCAAGTGAGTGTGACAGGGTCGACGCATGATTTTTTACGCTATGAATCTACGTTGCATAGATAATTAATGTACTGAGCTATCATACACAGTAAATCACACAACGCCCGCACGCCGTCATTGCGAGCTGCCTGCCATAGCCATGAGGCGAAGGCTGGCAGTGCGGCAATCCAGCCCTGCTAAAAACACAGTAATCTCATCAATAATTAACTTGTTTATCTGTACGTATAACTGCATGCTATAAAGTATAGTTCTGGATTGCCGCAGCGCTGCGCGCCTCGCAAAGACGTACAGTCCTTGCAGAAACGTACCAAGCACACGCAGACGTACCAGACACAGTAAATCACGCAACGCCCGCACCGCGTTCATTCGGAGCAAAGAATCTTACGCTTGTGCAAAATGGTCCCTGGGTGATCTAAAAAAGCGCAGAAGTCAAATCAAACTCTTGTTAGTTTACAAATAAACCTTTGGAGGTCCTGGGATTCTATGTTAAATGTGCTGCGTCTTATCTTTGTTTAACTAAATCATGCGTCGGCCCTGCTTACCGGTCGCCGGCGTCTTCCGCATGTGCTGCTGCATCTTCAGCTGTTTCGCCAATAATTAATTGCTTATCGAGCGCATGTTGAAATGTGCGTCCAAGGAAGTAAGAAACAATTAACCAGACTGCCGTTACTGAGAACATAAGTCCGTTGGTAAGAAGATGGCTGAATGCAGGGGTGTAGGTGCAGACGTTTTTGTAGAAGAGTGATGCACCGCCTTTTGCCATACGAGTTCCAAATGCATCGGTCCACGCTTTGCTTTTAAACTTAATTTCTTTAGTGGTGGGGATGTAGAGCATTTCGCGTATTGGATGGTTAAGACCGTAGTTGGCTCCGCGCAGAAGTGCAGCAACAATAAAGAGCGTTTCTGCTGAAGGATAGAGGAACACTGCAACCACGCATCCCATACAAAGGGCAGGGAACATAAGTTGCATGGTTCTATTACTAAAAATTCGTTGGAATGGTGTGGTAAAGCACATGGAGATAATAAACCCACAAATGTGCATGGTGAGGAAGTATGCTGCATAAAAGATAACAACTTTTCCTGCGGTATCATTGGCTTCGTCTGCTGTGGTCATAACGTAGAATTCTATGATGGTCATCACAACGTCGTAGAACAATGAGAGGCAGAAGATGCCCAGTACGTATGAGTGAGAAATGATAACAATGAGGCCATCGATCGATTGCTTGAGCCACTTATAGAGAGAGAACGGCTCATGGATGCGATCACGTTTCTTTTCTGCCTGATACACCGCTTCATATCCATGCATATGATAGCCGGGTACATATTTCATAAGTATAAAAATACAGATCGACGCGCCCAGAAGAAAGAGTGCCCCTGTGCTTAACAGAGTGGTCAATAAGATTGTTTCAGAGATACAGGTTGTATAGGGAGTAAAATAGCGGGTAACCCAGCCGAGTTTACCAAGGCCAATCATCATAAAAAGCCACATGCCACTGGCGGCCAAAATGCCACCTAGTTTTGATCCTGCAACAAAGTGTCCATAGTAATTACGTGCGTCTTTAGGTTTGTTTATCGAGTTAGCAAACGACCAAAACGAGGTTGAAAGAAACGCGGAAAAGCTTTCTAGAAAGAAGTATAAACCCCAACCAATCCAGCGGTCTGCCGAGGGTACGGTATTGGCTATACCGGTTGCGGGGTTGAGTAAAAGGTAGGCAAATATGAATCCGCCGATACTATGAGTAATGGTGAATACATACATAAGCTGATGCCGCCGGAGTACATCTACCAATTTTGAGTAGAATAAAATGACCGGAATGAGGAGAAGCATTGAGTATATTTTTGCACTGGGAACGTGATGGATGCCAACTATTTTGACGAAGAGTGAGACTTTGAGTGATCGCCACACAGCTTGCGTAGCAGTTAAAAACGCAAATGTTAACGCAAGTAACCCGACCTTGAGACGAAACTCAGGCTTAACGCTCCACAATGAGCCTATACTCATACTGACATCCTTAAATAGTGATTTTTGAGAAGAGTGTTATCGACAACAGAAGAGAGTAGGAGTATAGAGGTCACAATAAAATAGTCAATTGCAGGTGAGGGCGCTTGCTTGCGCCCATTTATATTTTGCAGTACATTAGCTTTGTTTTTGACCTAGTAATTTAATTTTATCCCTATACAAGGCGTATGTAATTATATGACAGAATCTTTGAAAGCACCTAAAACGCACCTGCTGCCGGTGTTGCCTCTTAAAAATGTCGTTGCTCTTCCCAAAAGTGTTATACCAGTTGTTGTTGGTCGAGATATTTCGATTCACGCGGTTGAGCATGCGTTACGGGGCGCACGCGAGGTGTTTGTGGTAGCGCAAAAGTCTCCTGATACTGAATTCCCTGAAAAAGATGATATTTATCATATTGGCACACGGGCTATTATTCTTCAGGTTGGACGGGTTCAGAACAATACGCTTCGTATCTTAATTGAAGGTGTAAGTCGCTCTGAGGTAGTCAAATTTGTTGATGGTGAAACGTTTATGCGTGTAGAAGCAAAAGATCTGACGCCAAAGCCATTAACAAACAAGGTAGAAGAGAAAGCCATTGGAAGAAGCCTGCTGCAATACTTCAAAGAATATACACAGCTTAATGAAAAAGCTTCGAGTGAGGTGTTAAACGCGCTTGCAGGTATGGAAGATGATATTGATTATTTGATTGATAGCATTACGGTTCAGATGACGAGTTTGCTCGTGAAAGATCGCCAGTTGATTTTGGAAACAGTGCCATTAAAAAAACGGGCTATTAAACTGAGCTCACTGCTGCAAGATGAGATGGAAATTTTGAAAGCTGAGCGTAATATTCGTCAGCGGGTTCAAGACCAAGTTGAAAAGCATCAAAAAGATTATTACTTGAATGAGCAGATGCGGGCAATCCAACGTGAGCTTGGCCGTGATGATCAGCAACAAGAGATTAATAAGCTTCGAGAACAGGCAAAAAAAGCAAAAATGCCAGCCGATGTTTTTGAAAAAGTTGAGTCAGAATGTCGCCGCTTGGAGCAAATGCAGCCAACATCGCCTGAAGCATCCGTAAGCCGCAACTATGTTGAGTGGCTTATTGGAGTCCCATGGAGTGCGCGCAGCAAAGATACGGTTACTCTTGAGCAAGCGCGTAAGTTATTGGATGCGTCACATGCGCGGATGCAGAAAGTAAAAGAGCGAATCGTAGAGTTTTTGGCCGCTAAAAAATTTGCTAAAAATACTTTGCATAAGTCACCAATTATTTGTTTGGCAGGGCCTCCTGGTGTTGGTAAGACTTCACTTGCAGGTTCAATAGCTGAAGCGTTGGGCCGCGTGATGGTGCGTATATCACTGGGTGGTATGCGTGATGAAGCTGAAATCCGCGGACATCGTCGTACCTATATTGGGGCGCTTCCCGGCAAAATTATTCAAGCTATGCGTAAAGCAAAAGTAACCAATCCGGTTATTGTGCTTGATGAGATTGATAAAATGTCTATGGATTTTAGAGGGGATCCTTCCTCCGCACTACTTGAAGTGCTTGATCCAGAACAAAACAAAGCATTTGTCGATCACTTCTTAGAAGTTGATTACAATCTCTCAGATGTCATGTTCATTACAACGGCCAACGTGGTTGATGCTATTCCATATCCGTTGCTTGATCGTATGGAAATTATTAATCTTTCCGGGTATACACTCCCAGAAAAAATTGGCATCGCGACCGATTTCCTTATGCCAAAGCTGTTGAAAGAGCATAGTTTAACCAATGAACAAGTAGTGCTTTCTCAAGAGTTGTTAACGTCGCTTATTGATGGGTACACTCGTGAAGCGGGTGTACGTCAGCTGGATCGAATTTTGGCAAAAGTGCTTCGTAAGAGCATTCAAGAACTTCTTGCGTCAAAGAAACTGAAATCGGTTGTAGTGACTGCTGAAATGATTGAGAAGTGGTTTGGGCCAGCACTGCATAGACCAGAGAAGAAATCACTTGAAGATTCTGTCGGGCTTGCTACTGGGCTTGCATGGACAGAAGTTGGTGGTGATCTGATGGATATTGAAATCACGGTATTAAAAGGAAAAGGTGGTCTTACCTTGACCGGTCAGCTTGGCGAAGTGATGCAAGAGTCTGCACAAGCGGCTATGAGCTATGTCCGCTCGCGTGCAAAACAATTAAAAATTCCAGCTCGTGCGTTTGGTGAGAGCGATGTTCACTTACATTTCCCAGAAGGGGCAATTCCTAAAGATGGTCCCTCTGCTGGTATTACCATTGCAACCGCGTTGACCTCTGCATTTACTGGTCGCCCTGTGCGCGCTGGTGTTGCGATGACGGGTGAAGTGACGCTGCGAGGGCGTGTTTTGCCGGTTGGTGGATTGCGAGAAAAGCTTCTTGCGGCAAGCCGATTTGAAATGCATACGGTTATTGTTCCTCACGCAAATGAACTTGATATTAAAGAATTTATTGAAGAGATCGATATTAGTTTGAAGATCATCTATGTAAAGACCATGGATGAAGTTCTTGAGCATGCACTTTTGAGCACCGTTGTTGGTGAGCCGCTTGTAAAGCAAAGTAAGCCACGGAAGAAAAAGAAGAAGGTTGCTGCCTAAGTTGTTCACAACGTTATATATTTCATGGTAAAAAAGTCGCTCGTACTACGGGCGGCTTTTTTATTTATAAGGAAATGCATGATGGAACTAGTAATGATCGCAGGTTTTTTAGCAGTAGCAGCATTTTTTGGAAATATACGCTTGGTTGCTTTTTGTGCACTCCTTGCTTTGGGTGCAGGGTGGTACTATGAGCAAATGCCTCGGGAACAGCAAAGGCATGTTATGACGGTGTACAATGATGTTAAAGTGCGGCTTGAGCGTTCGTGGCATGCATTTTGGCTATAAATGTTTCCAGGCCACATGCGGTAATAGTTTCACTTAAAGGGAATGAGCCAAGACCGGGATGGATGACGTATAAGTGATCAAGTCCAATATCTGTAAAGGCTATATGCATAGACGCAGTACGCTTTGGTGAGTCTGTGTATTTAAATTCAAAGCCGAGCCGTTTCCCTTTGTGATGAATAAGAAGATCAAGTTCAGCACCTGATTGCGTGCCCCAAAAAAAACATTCTTCTGCGGGAAGCGCGTATGCGCGGATGATCTCTTCTAGTGCAAATCCTTCCCAAGATGCCCCAAGACGTGGATGGATGGCGAGTTGCTGGGCAGTGCTGATACCGTTAAGCGTGTGAAGAATACCGCTATCACGGAAATAAATCTTCGGAGCTTTGACTTGCCGTTTACTGATGTTTTCAAACCAAGGGCTTAACGTTCTCGTCATAAAGGTTCCAGTTAATATATCGAGATATTTACGTATCGTGTAGTCGGTGCTATTTAACGAGCGCGCGATATCACTAAAGTTCATCGTTTGGCCATGATAGTGCGTGAGCATAAGCCAAAACCGGTATACCTGTGGAGCGGGAACATTAAATCCGAGAGCAGGTATGTCTCTTTCGAGAAATGTTCGAATGTATGACGTTCTCCAAAGCATACTATCTTCATCCGATTGGGCTAGGTATGCGCGTGGAAACCCTCCGCGTAGCCACAATTGAGAACAGTTATCGGTATCTTGGAGTGAAAAAGGTACCAGCTCAATGTAGCCAATACGGCCAGCAAGAGTTTCAGAGGATTGCTTAATGAGTTCTCGTGAAGCACTTCCTAAGATAAGGAGCTTGCTGTGTGGGTAGGTGTCTACCAGAACACGAAGAACGGGAAATAAATCTGGTCGTCGTTGTATTTCATCAATAATAATGAGAGAGGGCGTTTGCATTAATGGGGTGAGG
>JBAXGS010000026.1:0-7641 GCA_037139275.1 bacterium
CTCACCAACGCTTCAATACCGGCAAGCGATGTTAGTTGGTTGGTATCCAAACATAATTTCTCCAATTGCGTAAGTAATTCTAACCCTCGAGGCAACTCTGTTAATGTATTATCACTCAACCAAAGCGCACGAAGCGTACTGTTGTACACTGCAAGCGGCGTTACATCAACTAAGTTATTACGAGGAAAATACGCTTTAGCGACGTCGTTTATTTTCATAAGCGATTGGATTATTGCCAAAGACTGCAAGCTAGTAAGTTGAGCATCATGGCACGATAACGTATTGTTTTTAAGAAGTAACTCTCCTGCTGCGCCGGTATCATCTTCATACATTTTGGGATACTCAGCAGAAGGCAAAAGAGACACATCTTCTGTGTATAAAAACCACCCCGGCAATGAACCAAGATCAGCCGCACGGATATACTCAGTGTCAGCAAATGCGCAAGCGGTAACCCCCACAGCCAAAAACAAAGCTCCTAATATTCGACTGATATACTGTTTCATATAACACAACCTTACCGATTAAAAATTAAAAAAGCTTATGAAGTATATCAAAAATAGCAGATAATAAAATTGCCCTTACCGGACTCGTTTTTCATGCTCCAACAACCATTGCTTCCGCCACACACCGCCATTGTAGCCACACACCGCGCCAGCTTTTGTAATCACCCGATGGCAGGGCACAATAAGTGCACACATATTAGCCGCATTCGCATTAGCAACTGCCCGTACTGCCAAAGGCATACCCATTACTGCTGCCTGCTGAGAATAAGTAACGGTTTTTCCATACGGAATCTGCTGCAACGCATCCCATGCCGCTTGCTGAAATACCGTTCCTACTGCGGCCACTGGCAGAGAAAACGTTGTTCGATCTCCTGCAAAATACTGGGCAAGCTCTTCACGCAACTTCTGCAATACGGGAGAAGACCGTTCACTCACGGTACACCCCAGTTTTGTGGCTACCGCTGCTATCCGTCTTTCAAGCTGCGGCTGATCACTAAACGCCACACAATACAAAGAATGATCATCTGAGGCCGCCACCATTTCTCCTAACGGAGTCGTGAATACCTCTTTATACAACTGCTTCATACACAGCTCCCTTTCAGCACAATTGCTCCTTTTTCTTGCAACTCATGAGTCTGTATAGCAAGTGCCTCAGAAAATGCCATATCATGAGTAACGCAGAGTATAGTACTCCTGTGCTGTGCATGATACTGGAGCAGCAATTGTGTCAGCAACTGTATCGCCTGAGGTGATAACGCGGCGGTGGGCTCATCCAATAAAATCAGTTCTGGAGTGTTTATGAGCATCATAATACAGGCAATCAACTGCTGCTGCCCTCCTGAAAGATGCATCATAGGACGATCCAAAACTGTACTCAGATTGATCTGAAGAAGGTCAGCGTAGTCCAAAGCAATAGAAAGTAGTGCCTTATCAAGCGTGGTCTCTAACGTAAACGATCGTTTCTTCATACTCGCCAGCTGAAGATTTTGCCGTACCGTTAACAGAGGGGTACATCCTTTAGATGGTTGCTGAAACAAAACTCCCAAAAAACGCTGACTGCGCTCATAAAACGCAAGATGAGTAATGTCCCTTTTATTCCAGGTAATACTTCCCGTATCAGAAGATCGTAGCCCCGCAATAAGATTAAGCAGCGTAGACTTGCCTACACCATTATTGCCCACAATGCTATGCCGCTCTCCTGCCGCAAACGCATGACTTAATCCATTAAATAGCAACTGTCCATTGGACAGACGAATAGTTAAAGATGTAAGCGTTAACATATCTCACTCCTGTCGTTTCTTTGTATGCTAGCAACCAATACAATAATTAAAATGGCTTTTAACGCATTATTCCATACCGGATTAAGCCCCACACTAATAATACATGCAAATATGGCTTGCTGCAGGCAGGCTCCTGCAAACAACCACAAATTACCCCGTGACGTAACCAGAGAAGCCAAAAGAAGTCCTGAAAGCGCCCCAATAAGAATTCCTACATTACCGGTAATAGAATAAAAACCGGTATGCAGCACAAATAATGAGCCAGCACATGCAGATAAGCCATTTGCCAGCGCGAGCGTACCTATTTTAAACAGAGCAGGATTGCGCCCCACTGATTGAACCATAAGAGGACTATGGCCACTTGCTATCATATACAGACCCAGTGTACTAGACAGAAGCCATGATACGCCAAAAGATACCGCAATCGCTACACAGACCATAATAACTGGCATGCTCACACCGCACAGAGTAGTAAGCACCTGCAGAGGAATTGATGCATACGCACCAACTCCTGCCAGGTTAACTGAGAACAAAAGCGCGGTCATACACAGCCCACTGAGCACTTTATTAATGCCAATATACTCATGAAGAACACCGGTCCCTACTCCCAAGATCGCTCCCACCAGTAGTGCCAATGGAATTGCGAGCACCAAGGAAACATGCTGCTGCATACACAACGCAACCAATGCTCCCCCCACACTAAAACTCCCTTCTAGAGTTAAATCATCCATGCGAATTATACGACTGGTTAAAAATGTTGCCACGGTAACAAGGCCCATAATACACCCTTGCACCACTACTTCTTGCAGCACGACGCCCGCTATCATGTTATACTCCTTCTTGTATGATGCATCCCTCTGGGACCTGAATTACTAATTTCCGTGCAGTAGGACCATGAAACACTATGTCAGTTTCTACTCGATCCACAATAGGTATCTGGCTGGCAAGACAGTCCCCTTTCAAGATTTTTGCGGCTGATTGTGCGCTCTTAACCCCTAACGCATGGTACGAAACACCTCCTGCACACAAAATACCATCACGCAGGAGCATACCATCACACACAAAAACAGGTTTGTTGTTCTGCGCAGCATGATGAGCAAGAACATCAATCGTAACCGCTACCGTACCATCAAGAGGACAAAAAATTGCATCTGCTTTCTGGCATGCAGTAGCAGCAACCAAAGGCATTTCTGATTCAGTAACCACCGCACTTAAGAGTACTTTTTTACCCTGTTTTTCAAACAGTGACTTACTGGTAGTAACCATTGCAACAGAACTCATATCAGCAGGATTGTACAGAATAGTAACTGTTTTTAACGGGATATTCGTACAAATACACCGAACATATCGCTCAATATCAATCATATCGCAATGGCCGGTTATACCTGCACGTGCTGTAGTAAGAGGAAGCACAGATGCATCAGTTACTGCACTAAACACAATCGGCTGGCCAGCACCTACTGACAATGCCGCTTGCGCCGCACGCGTTGCAATACAAAAGAGTAAAGACACTGATGAATCGTATGAAAATTGTGATGCAATAGCAGATAACTGCTGCACATTCCCTTCACCATTTTGTACACGGCACGAAACCGCTCCCTCATAGAGACGTGCAAGTTCTTCCTGAAATCCACGTGCAACCGCATCCAGTGCGGGATGCGAAGCGGTCTGGATAATTCCCACAACCGGACCACTCTGCGGTTTAATAAGTAATTTCTTCGCAGCAAGTGCCACAAAAGCACCAACCAAGATACTTATGGCACCGATTTGTATTATTTTTGACTGTATATTCATAATCGCCTCTTTTCCTAAGCGGGGTTAAAGGCGCTCATCATCTGGCAGCAAGGCAAAAAAATCGCCCCGACTGTAAGAGTCGGAGCGCCGAGATAGTTCTTTTTTATGAAAAGATTATTCGTACAATCCAACCCCTTGCGAAGTAATAGAGTACCAATAACCCATAGACAGAACTGTAGCTTTTTCAAAAGAAAGATTTTGAGAAAGTGCGACAGCTGTTTTTTTCATGATTAAACCTATTAATAAAGAATAGTGATGCCTTCTTGTATACCAGAACATGTACAAGGCAGTCAAATAATTTAAGACAAGCACAGAGAAGTCATGAGAGTCCGCCGAGAAAAAGACCTTCAAAATAAGGTTTTTTGTTGGTACAGTACAATGTATACACATATTGCGTATGCATACGCAGCAATATTTTAAAATAAAAAAGGCTTTTTATATGCGCATCAAACACATACTCTTTACCTTACTCATAGCAACGTCGCTCTCGCATACTCATGCTGCTCAAGAGCAGCAACTCGGAATGCCAACTATGCAACATCCAGGGCCTCTTCACACCACGCCTACGCCCGCCCCTAAAATTAAAAAACCGTATGACTGGAATTACTGGGCAGCCGGTGTTGAGCTGGGAGCAAATAAACAATTTAATTTTCAACGAGCTCCCCGTCAGCGAGGACCTCACGCGGTGTATCAACCCCGCACTCCGCCTTTTGGACTTGACTATCGATTTAGTATTGAAAAAAGCTGGAAAATCGCAGATCGATGGACGTTTGCACTTGACCTTGCAGTGTTTACTCCGGCCTTTGCATTTGGATACCTACTCTCTCCGCGTGCACGTATCCACTTTGGATTTCACATTCCGGTCTATATGCTTAGCTTTAATCACACAGCAAGAAACTTCTCTCTTCCAGCGCCACGCGTTGGATTTGATATTTTATTGCGTCACGAACCCTCTTTAGAGTTTCTGCTTCACTGGATGCCACAACAAGCGGCAAATTCTGGTGGCCACAAGTCATGGTTGGCTTTAAACAACTCTTTTAAACAGAGAGTGATCCACTCTGAATACGCCACAAACGATTATACAGCCCACCAAGAGCAAGCAAATCTGCATGGACCCCTTGCTCGATGATCATCCCTTTATCCAGCACATAAATAATGTCGGCATGACGCACAGCAGATAAGCGATGGGCAATAATCACAATGGTTCTGTCATGCCGCATATTGGCAAGCGACTTATTAATGGCCTCTTCTGTTTCATTATCAACTGCTGAGGTTGCCTCATCCAGAATGAGAAGCTGTGGCTGACGGACTAATGCACGTGCAATTGCTATCCGCTGACATTGCCCCCCAGAAAAAATTTGTCCTTGCTCATCCATCACTGTTTCATACCCATCAGGCAGCTGCATAACAAAATCATGAATCTCTGCAAGCTGCGCCGCTTGTATCATCATCTCAGAGGTCGCCGTTGGTGCGCCATAACAAATATTATCACGAATGGTCCCTGGAATCATAAAAAGCTGCTGACTTACTACTCCAATACTCCGACGGAGTGCATACGCATCAAACTGGGTTAGGTTGGTCCGATTAATTAAAATCTCACCTTCTTGCGGAGCGTACAAACGAAGCAAAAGCTTAATAATGGTACTCTTGCCGCACCCGGTTGTGCCCACAAATGCTACCGTTTTATTTTCTGGAATTGCCAAAGACAGATCTTTTAAAACAAAGCGCTTATTCTTATACGAAAATGAAACGTGCTCAAATGAAATATCCCCAATCTCTAATGTCTCAGTGGTATCAGACACAACAACTGGGGCCTTGTACATAGAATCAATGGTTATGTTTAAAATGCCGGCAATTCTTCCTGCTGCTGCCATAACACGCTCATACGCATCAATAATATCTCGCAGACCAATAAATGGCCAAATGAGCCTCTGTGCTTGAAAGATAAGAGTGCTGTAGGCACCCATCGTCATGACCCCTTGCTTGAGCAAGAACCCTCCGGTAACAACCGTCAACACAAATCCTGACACTACCGCCAAACGAACTAATGCAACAAATAATGCGGAGGTCTGCACTGCTCCCACACCTGCTTCTTTATACGCGGCACTTGCATGCTCAACACGTTTTTGCTCATATCGCTGCGTTACAAAACTTTTAATAGTGGCAATACCGCGGATATTATGAGTGACGATACTGCCAATAATACCAGCCTCGTACCGTACCTTCGTATACAGCTCGCTTAACCGCACTTTAAAATAAAAACTCAATATAATAACCAAGGGAACCGGAATAAATGCCATTCCCATAATTAAAGGGGATACTGAAAACAGTACAAACCCAACCGTAATGGTGCTTGAAATAAGCTGCACAATAGCGCTGACACTTTGATAATTACTTCCGTCTAAAAACTGTTCAAGTCGACTCACATCATCATTAACAATGGTGGTGAGTGCTCCCGCCGACGTAGATTCAAAATAAGATAAAGGAAGCCGCTGCATATGTGTATACAGCTGCACCCGCACATCATGCTGAACATCTTGCGCAATTTTCCCCCAGGCGCTGGTATACAAATACTCAAACCATGCCTCAAGACCCCCATTTGCAATGGTAGCAATCGCAAGAAAAATAAGCTGAAACTCAATAGATGTAACTCCACAATAAGATACCCAGCTGCACGGCGATTGCAATGCAACATCGATAACCATCCCAATTAAAATATCTTGAGAAATATCAATAACTTGATTTGCTATCGAGCAAAACCCTGCCCAGACCATCCGCCACCGATAGGGACGGAGGTACGGAGTAAGCGGGCCAAATATATATGAAGAAATCGACTGAGTAATCTTCACAAGAGTTATTTCTCACCGACAAATTCTTTGATTTCTGATGGTTCCAGCAAGCGCCATGCTCCACGCGCCAAGCCATGTACCGATAACTGCCCATATCCTACGCGATCAAGCTTTACCACTTCATACCCCAACTGAAAAAATGCTCGTCTAATGATTCGATATTTACCACTATGCACAATAACCCCCACCACAAATTTATTTTGCTTACGAGGATAATACACTCGGTCTGGTATAAATCGTCCATCATACAGAAAAAAACCTTTCTTAAGCCGCTCGTAATCGTCATGAATAAACGGTTTATCAAGCATTGCCACATAGGTTTTTTTAACCGCATACTTTGGGTGAGCCATGCGTTGCGCAAGTTCACCATCATTGGTTAACACTAATGCACCGGTGGTTTCTTTATCAAGACGACCCACTGGATATAATCGGACATTTTTATTTTGAACTTTAATAGAAATGAGATCAGTTACCGCTTTACGCTTCTGCTCATCTGAACAGGTTGATACAACACCCCGTGGTTTATTAAGCAAGACATAGACCGGCTCTTCTAGCTTTACTCGTCGCTCCATATACATGACTTTATCATGAGATTGAACGAGATATGCAGGGTTTGTTTCTACCACCCCATTGACTAATACTTGCCCGTCTTTAACAAGCTCAACCGCTTTACGCCGAGCACACACGCCACCACGAGCAAGATATACTGAAAGATACATAGTTAACCCTACATTTTTATTGTTTACAGCGGTGCACAAACAGAATTTCCACTGCTTTATGATTCAATTACCTAGTTATTGTATCATAAGTAAAAAAAAACAAAGCAGTTTTATGTAAATAATAAAAAAAGGTCCAAAAATCGGTTTTCATATCGTTTTTTTTAACATTTCATTCTGAAACAGGAAGAGAGGGAAAACTCCGATTCCTACACGCAAAATTACTCGTGACACACAACGCCTAAAAGCATCTCCAGCAGCCACAAGTACACATATTGCTTGCATTTTTTAGAAATCAATTCAAACTTGCCGAAAGTGACACACATTTTGTATGGGCACCTCGGCTTAACCATCCCCCCCAAACGTATGGTCCCGACCTGCCCATACACCTATTCTTACTATCACATTCTCAATCTTAATTGTGCGCACTCAAATTCACGGACGCTACCAACAGTGCGCACAACAGCATACCTAATAAAACAGGCCCACTATAACAGTG
>JBAXGS010000027.1:0-7624 GCA_037139275.1 bacterium
CGTTCCAAATCAATGTAATGGATGCCAGAACGACGCAGTAAATCTGCTAGGGTACCATCTCTCACCTACAGACTCAACAAGAAAAGCAATCGTACTTAACATGAGTTTTGACAATCCAGAGTGTACGATTATACATAAAATACTACGAGAGGGCGGCATACCAGAACAAGTCTATGAAGCCCTGTCGGCTCATAGAGATTTAATAGCTACACCAAATAGTGATGGAAATGCCCCTTTACATTATGTGGTATGGCATGGGGGTAACGTTTTCTTAGCTCAAATGCTACTTGATCTGGGTGCTAATGTTAATGGTAAAAATACTTTAGGATACACTCCTTTATTGTTTGCCATCATACAAGGAAGTGATGCCATGGTTGATCTACTCTTAGGAAGAGGTGCCGATGTAAGTGTCATAAATTCTCACGGACTTACATACCTTCACTTAGCGATACTTCACAACGCTTCATGGAATATAAAAACAAGACTACTCAGCGAAAACACATTAGATATAGCAGCAAGAGATAGAGCTGGACATGATGCTCACAGTTACGCTCAGCTTACAAACAACTGTGCTCTTGCAGACTATATAGCAGATACAAAACGTCGACGAGCTCCTGCTGGTGCCGGCGGTGGAGGCGAGGGCGCAGCCGCTCATGCTTCTTACAAAGAGGGTGAGGGCCCGGCTACGACTCGTGATGAAGAGTAAAAGCTCTTATGTTTTTGCAAAATGAAAAATAGCGAAGGTATTGTAAAACTAGACTTACTAATAATATAAAAAAACTCCCCGATAAGGACAATTATGTTAAATAAGTTTATGAGCTTCTTAAGGTTTTTTCCTTGCTATATCTGTCAATCCGAAAAGGCTTTTTCAAGCGGCGCGTGTGGGCCGTATGCGTTGCTGCTTTTTTCGCTGTTTTTTGCATAGCACACAAAATTATCCTTCTGCGAAATACGCGATAACAATGGGCTCTTTTGAAGAATACATCTTCGCCTAAAAACAGATTTCCAACATTCGCTTTATAAATAAGAAAATCAAAAAAACATTCTGATGGGGAGCCGCCCAACGACCAGATAAAAGGTTGCTTTTGACAATACTCCAATGCAGTTAACCCTTTATTATTTTTGATGTTACTATCAATATGAGGATGAGAAAGCAATAGCTTTATCACTTCATACCTGTCAGCAAAGTGTAACGCATCCATACCCCAAAACATTACCGAATGAAGAGGAGTGTCACCATCTTCGTTTTGTGTGTTACTGTTAATATCTGGATGTTCAAGTAATTTTTTTACCATTTCAGCATGCCCTAAAGCTGCAGCGGCATGTAATGGGGTACTACCCCATTTATCAAACACATTTACATTTACACGAGGGTCCTTGAGGCCTAATAAATACTCTAGCGCTTCAATATTAGTATTTTTGACCGCCCAGTGCAGTACGGTTTTTCCATACTGATCTTTTGCTTCTCTGTTCGCACCGAATGCAAGCAAGAGGTCTGCTATAAGTTGATTTCCTTGTAACACAGCTTTAAAAAATGATGTTTGACCACGCTCATCTCTTACATCTACATTAATCCCTATGTCGCCAGCATCAAGCAACTCGCAACATTTGTCATAGTCATCAGCTTCTGTTGCTCTATGTAGTTCTCTCCACCATTCTCTACCTCCAGCATAATCAACATCATCATCAGCGCATGAAACAAGACCGGCGTTACAACTAGTATCACCATCGTCAGAAAAACCCTTCGCGCTAGTTGCAGCTACGTGCGAGTCGCCAACGGCACAGAAAAATATTTTTACACCGGCGCTGTCCATCGCTATGAGTTGACTGACCGCTACATGAGCTAATACGGTTACTATGAGATACTGTTTTATAAAATTCATTATTCTCTGCCACCCGCACCAGCAGGAGCATCGCCCGCCGTTACAACCCCGCTCGCCGCCACGCAAACAAACGTAATCAAAATAAAATATTTTTGTATGCAACTATTGTTCATAGAGAATCCCCCGGTCATTGAATGTAAAAACATATTAGAACAGGTGTTATTTTAAATAAACAAAATGCAATCTACAACTTTACAAACGACCTATCAGAAGGCGATTTTTTACGGATCTTCCCCGCCAGCAACTGTACAAAGGGACTTCGTATCGCACGTGTAATATCATCCATCTTGTGCGTAGGAGAATCAAAAGATGCAACCGATGTAACGTCCGGCTGCTGTTTAATATTTGGCGCACCTCTCTGCGAATTGCTCCCCGATGCGCCTGTTTTAGCTGCTACCACCACCGCACTATCAAGCGGTGCACCAGTAAAAAACCGGAACGTCTTAGTAATAAATCCTGTTGACTCACGTGTGTCATGAGAATAGAGAGTAATTGTCCAGTCATCTTTTGCTTCTGCAGCTTGAATAATAACAAATGCATCGTCATAACACTGAAATCCTTTTTGATTTACTAAGGTCGGCGCAGACATTACCGTCCATGCAATAACACCTTCGTCAGATGGTAGTTGTCGTAGCCCATCAGACATTTGATACGTATGTCTTTTTTTCTCCGAATGCAGCACTGCATCAATTACTGTCGCCTCATTATGTTGTACTGTTTTGGTAATTTCATGTCGATCAATGAGTCCTTGTTGTTTTGCTTCTAGGAAATGTGCATACGATTCTTCATGCAACTTCGTGCTTTCCGCTTTGCTTAGATGAGATAGACGAATATAATGATGAGGTAATTGTGGAACGGGAAAATACAAACCCAATGGCAAGCGCATAAATATACGATTAATACTCTCTACCGCGCCTACTGCTTCGCTGCCTAATCGAATCTCTAATTGCTCCTTCAATCCAAAAGATTCCCAGTATTTATTATCTTCATGATTTCCGCGCATATAGATCACTGTTTCTGGATTCACTTCCATGAGCCGTAAAATAACCCCCAGTGTTTCCATGCCATAGGGTGATCGCGAAATAGTATCTCCCATAAAAATAAGATAGGTATCCGGTGCTATAATCTTTAAAGCATCATCCAGAATCCCTAGCTTTTTTAATTGAACCAAATCACGGACTAATGAATGATACGCGCCACTCAAATCACCAATCACAATACATCGTGTCTTGGTTGTTGGGGTAATTTTAAAAACAATATTTTTTTCAATTTTATAGCTTTGCAGCCGAACATCAGATAAATGAAGTAATGATAAAAAATACTGAGCTGACCAAGTGAACCGCGTAGAAATTCCTAGACAAGAAAGCAACGCTCGCCATTTTCGCTTGAGCCATGATGGCTGCGTCGCTCGATACCAAGAATTGTAATCAGGCCGGACCATATTAGTATTATCCATAGGAGGAAGTTCATTTGAATGCTCTGCATACCACACTAATTCTTGCAGCGTATTAAGACCATTCACTCCACGATGCTCAGGTACCACAACCAGCACCCCAACAAACCCCATGAGGAGTACTCCTACTACGCCACTTGCGATTGTAAGATATGGCATAGAGATATATTGAGAAATAATTTTTTTCATAAGGCTCCTACCACAACAATACATATGCGCTATACCCAATACAACTACCAATGCAGAGTATAAAAATCATATCATGAGCTCGTTGTAAACCCACAACATCATCAGCGTGGACCAATGAGCCTTGCGGGCCTTTTATGGTATACAGACTTAAAACCATCTGGAAAATAAAAATAACCATCAACAACAAAAGATATAAAATATACAGCATATCAGTAGTGGTTAAATACCCCACGGCTGGCATCATACGATCAATAATAAATCGATAACTCAGTAATGCGGTTAATGCGGCAAGACTCATACGCTGCCGATCATAGGTATTTTCAATCCCCATAATAAATGTAAGGAATCCAAATAATAATGATATAAAGAGCGGTATAAAAATAATAACCACATGCCGCATACTAGATTTTGCAAAATTGATACTATACGCAACAATAGGCCGCTTTACCGGCGCATCAGGCGTGCGGGAATCGAGCACTAAATTGCAGTATCCCCACGCAGTATCAAGCTCTAAAATCTCCCAGTTGTTAGTATATAAATCAGACGCTACCGTAAACGTACTATTATCTACAGTAAAATAAAGCTCTGAAGGAGAAATACTGGTATTAGTGAGCACGAGTGAAATACGATGATCATCAAACGGATACCGGTAATAATTAAGCTGGCTTTTAAACTCAACACGCACATCATAGGTAATGCGCATAATAGGTCCGTTAATATTCACGGCGCCCACTGATTGATCTAAAATTTTGCCATTCACAAAAGAAAAGTTCTTAATTGTATCGGGCATAACTTGATCAGTTAAAAATTCAAACCATACGACCAGCCCGGCAATAAAATGGTCGGCCGTAATATCAAATAATTCAAAGTTTTTAATATATAAACCAGTCTTAGCAACAGAAGAAAACTCGCGAATCTGCTTGCGCATCCCCATATCAATTAGTTTAATATCTACCTCATTATCTGCCGGTCTGAATAACGCAAGCGCACCCATAAATGAGGCTGCTGTCGCAAGGGTAAGAATTATTAAACCAACTGTTTTAAACCGCCAAGACCCACATACGTCCCATATTTTCTGCATCATATACACTCATCCATGACTATACTCATTCCAAATATTCTCAATACCAGTATTAAGCCAGACCGACCATGAGATTGTTTTGTCTTTATATCGAAGGACCAACCCTTTAAACACCATACACCGTGCGACATCTGCAATGGTAGCAAACAACTCGCCTCCAGTAGCATGTTGCATTTGAAGCCCCATAAAGTAAGCAAATAATGATCCCGCTATAAATCCTTCCAGCGAGCTGGTTGACAACCCTTTATTTGGTAAATACTGCTGCATATAATTTCGATATTGCTCCACAATAGGGAGTTTGCTTTTATGTGGATTGGGAACCACCGATGTGGTTACCAAGCGAACTCCACGTAACTTTTTTAACTGAGGTGCAATAGCCGCAAGAGATGAAAGTCCTAAAAAATCAACTGCATGTAACTCTTGATTAATAGCCTCACGAATAAAATTATACGTTGCCCGACCACTAGATACACACAAAATAACCTGCGGCCGTGTTTTTTTAAACTCAGCAATGGCATCTTGAATTAAGACTGTATTTGGTTGATACGATGCTACTGAACAGAGCGTTAATCCATATTTTTCTTTCAATACCGTTTCGACTGCACTGCGCGTCTCGCTTCCCCAGCTACTCTCTTCAACAAAGAGGCTAATTTTAGTTTTCTTAATCGTATTAACCGCATAATGCAAGAGCGCTTCCACCTCAAACGTATACGGAGGCCGAAACCATACCACTGGCAAGTCAGATGTGACACCAGCGCGCATTCCTACCGCAGGGAAAAATACCGATAAAGCGTTTTTGCGCAGAAGAGGTAGATATACTTTTTCAAAGACAACTTCGCCTGTAGGAGCAAAAAAGAATGGGGTTTTAGAGAGTAAATCATAAATATGAGGTATTGCCCGCGCAATTACACCACTATCGTCACGCTGATCAAGCGATAGGCGCGTGTTACCCCACACACCTCCACACATCGTATTAATACCATTTAGTGCAAGAAATACTCCATCACCCAGTGCTTGGCCAGCTGAGCCATTTTCACCGGTTTTTGCAATAGTAGCACCCAGTACAATCTGCTTTCCACTCACGAGAACAGAGCGCTGAGACTGTGGGAGGGCAAACTGTACTTGCGTTGGCAACGGATCTGCAACAGCAATTTCAGTATCTTCAGCTGTTGTTGATGCCGAATCTCCCTCATGAGACACTGACGTATGGATCAATCCGCCTTGATAACTCTGCATGCCGTACCACGCCAGAAGAAATATGCTCATTACGCACAAAACCCCTATGCCATACCACACCCAAGAATGAATCTTTTTTTTTCTCATAGCGGTCTCTTTAAATGATATAATTTTTAAATAACATACGTTACTATGACCCTAGACAACTGGAACTGAAAAAGTAAATAATCATCAAAAAGGAGCATTCATGAGCGCAACTCCCTATATTATCATCTCCGGCCCCTCCGGTGTTGGCAAAACAACGATGGCGCACAAGCTTCTCAAGAAATTTCCTCACCTTACTCGTGTAATCACCACCACAACCCGTGCGCCACGTGATGGCGAAGCCCATGGCATTGATTACTTTTTTGTTTCCCCCGCAGCATTTACCGAACTTGCAGCTGCACAAGCTTTTTTAGAAATAAATACTTTTGGCTCAGCATCATATGCAACACCACGCAGTGTTCTCCATTTTTTACGCACTGGACAGCCGCGGCTTGCATTACCCGATATTAACGGTGCTCAAAAATTGGTACAACTGATTCCTCACGCAACAACTATTTGGTTATCCGCGCCTCGCGAAGTTCTTGCCACACGGCTGGCAAAGCGTGGAACTGAATCGCCGCAGCAACAAACCCAGCGGCTTGATATCGCAACACAGGAAATGAAGCTGGCACGCGAAAGTGGCATCTATAAACACACTATTGATATGACCGACTTTGAAAAAGCAGAAGAGGCGCTGCTATGTATTCTCAAAACTATTCTATAGAAAGTAAAATCCTACACCTAAGGCATTGCCTACTTCTGAATAAAATCATCCTCAACATCAAACGTCTCAACATCAGAAGCTTTACCTTCCAAATAACCCATTTCACTCAAAATGACTTCAGCAAGAGCTGGCGTTGCAGTATTACCATTTTCAAAGTCAATACGATCGCGAAGACGTGTAACAAACGATTCAAGATCACGGCCAGAAGCTCCCACCATGATGCCAGCAATAGCAGCAATATCGAGTTGTGAAGTATATGATTTCGAAATAAGCTTATCTCTAACATATAACTCGAGAATTAACTTGCGATTACGAAGCGATGGTAAAGGAATACCAATTTTACGACGAAAGCGAGAAAGCGCCGCTTCATCCATATCCTTCAGATGGTTGGTGCCACCAATCACCATATAATCAGCCGATAATTTTACCGTGTAAAATAACAACATATCTACACAAGCCCGATTACTACTCTCGTTAGGACCACCACGCTGTTTGAGCAGTGCATCAATTTCATCTAAGAAAATAATAGTGTTTCGCATTTGTATTGCTTCTGTAAACATTTTCTTAAGCACGGCAAGTCGGTCGCCTTCCGCTTTTATCTGCATAAAGTCTGATGCCATCAACGAAATAAGTTTCATTGGCTGACCATCATCACCAATTGTATTGTCAGCAATCATTTGAGCAATCGTCGTCTTACCAGTACCAGGAGGTCCATACAACAATACGTGAGGCAGAGGCAACTTGCGCTTGCTTGTTTTACTCATTTCATAGCGACGATTAATCAAAAACATCAGCTCATTAACTTGTTTTCTCGTACTCATTGGTAAGATTAAATCTTCTGGTTTAACCAAATTATCATTTGACTTCGAGCCAAAAAATCCTGTTTTGCGACGGCGAATAGTATAAATAGTTGGCTTATCAAAAAGCTCGCGAATCTTATTGCGTACATATTCACTCCCTCCAAACTTATTAAACTTAAAGGCAAGCGCAGAACCAATAACCATCAACTTTGTTCCAGAATCAATGATATCTTT
>JBAXGS010000028.1:0-7609 GCA_037139275.1 bacterium
CAGTACACCGTCATTGCGGCCTGCCAGCAATAGCTTTAGCGACGGCTTGGAGCATTGCGAAGCAATCCAGGCCTGCTCAAAACAGCACCTGTAGCTCGTATAGCCGCAACCCGCAGTTTGACAGTGATATTTCATCTCTAGTATTATCACATCCATTCTTCGCAATTACTCCTCTAAAAAAATAAAGGTTTATTATGGTATACATGGTTCTCATATGTGGTTTGCTTGCAATTAATGGGCTACAGGCAACTGATGCGCCGTCAACTGATGCGCCGCCCGCCGCCACCGGTGATACTGCTCCTATTAGACCGATGGTTCACCTGGTAGGCCTAAGAGACACGGTTGCTGCATATAGAGATCTCATAATTAAAAACACAGATGAATATAGTACAAACGAAGAGTTTTTGCTTTCGTTCACAAATGTTGAATCATTTACGCCGTTACTGCTGTGTTATTTAGATTATAGCAGGCTTGTTGATTCTGCTAATCGCCACTTCCCACCCGAAAAAGATCCTACGAATCACCCCCCTATTGTTAATTCTGTTATGCTCCCTTCTTATTGGCATAATTGGGAATATTTAACAGAAGTTGAAAAAACTTATACATTTTTAGGCAAAGCCGTACATCAGGTTGTTAAGAGGTGTCCAGAATGGCTCTTTGATGACACAGTACTAACCGCAGTCAAATCATTCTTTGAAATGCTTCCTCAAACCATAGGGCAAACCCGCGGCGCAAAAGGTCACCTGCTGCCCTTGCTTAATTTTATCTCGCTTGCCCGTCATTTTGACGGTGGCGATGATGCGTATAAAGAAAGCATAAAAAATCTTTTTATCGCGCTTATGTCAAACCCTAGGTGGAAACAATGCATTATGTGGAAAACCTCCACTGATGAAGATGATTCTATCTTTAGATATGCTTCGATAAAGCGCTTAGAAGAACGAGCAACTCTCTTCCAAAGTATTTTCAGCTACCTTGATCCCGTATACCTACCAGATCTTACCCATCTACCAAATCCTACCGAGCTCAAAGGCGCCAGTAGTAAAACTCTTGAGTTCTCTGATACAAAGCTGTTTTTATATTTAATGATTGTTTTGCTCTATGAAAATACTCCCGATGCTTATACTCTGTATAAAAAAGATGGAAAATACTATCTTTTACCCTCAGATCCTCCTGGTATACCTAACTACCTGGACAGCATGATACCAAGCATCGAATATCATGCTAAGGACAGGGAAAAAGAGAGGGCAAGAAAGCTTGTAGGCGTTAGATTGTCAGCTGATAATTTAGACATAACGACTTTTATTGATACACACGCTACGGCGTTACTCACAAAAGGTTTATTCGATACATTTTTTCAAGAAGATAAGGTTAAAGATATTATCTTGTTTGCCATATTAACAGAGAACTCGCCTATTCTTAATCTTGTTAAACAGTTTACATGCGAAAAACTTAAGAGGTTTCTTCGCACTATCTACGCCACAGACAATAATAAGATAATCGCAGCTAAAAGCGATCTATATAGCATTAAATACTTCTCTTGGGATACTTTTGATATGTATGAAAAACACATTAAACCATTGGCAATAGACAAGCATGAAACATATAAACAAAAAATTCAAAAGTTTTTTGACTCATGCTTTACAGGAGAATCAATCGTCACTCCAAGTGCGGTGCCAGCATCTGCATATGGTGGTGCTGGCGGCCCAGGTAGTTTTTTCATGCCTACTAGTGGCGGCGCAGGCGACCCAGGAAGGCATCCTGCTTATACTGGTGCTGGCGCTGGTGGCGGCGGCTCTGCTGGCGCTGCAGATGCTAAACCTATGCGCTGGCCTCTGGGCAACGAAGATGAACAAAACCAGCCGCAGTATTCTGATGCAAGAATTCGGTTCTATGAAAATTCTCTTTTGTGCCCATTAGTTTTGCTCCAGACCATTAAAGCATTAACGTTTACTGTTGCAAAAGGAAGTGATTCTCATAATCAACTTATAACAGCATCTGAACAATTGAGTGGAGGGGCTTCTCAAGAATCTATACAAGCGACTTTGGGTGGTAATGAGAACGTACGCCTTAATGCTTGCAACAGAGCTTACTTCAACGCTAACAAGGTCCCTGAAGGCTCTAGATTAGGTATATATGAAGCTAATTTAACTAAAGCATTCGGTGCAAATAATTTTACAAGTTATTGCAGCACAAACCTCGCAACGCTAAAAGATACAATAAACCAGGATTGTAACAAGCTTACCAACGGACTTATTAAGGAAATTGTACAACAAGACTTACCCAGCGAAACGGTATTTGGGATTTTAAATGCAATTTATTTTGAAGCAGAATGGACAAGCGAATTTGAGGCCGATCAAGTAAAACCAACCTTGTTTTGTAGCGCAGATGAAGATCCAAAACCTATTCCCTTAATGTTTAATGAAAAATATGTTCCTTATTGTACTTCTGAGAATGGTGAATATCTTATTTTAGATTACAAAGCAGGCTTGCCTACACAGCCAGCTTATAGAATTATGTTTTTTAAACCATTTAAAGGCAACGCTTTAAGCACCTTTGCTTTCAAAAAGGGATTACAGCGCATGGGAACGTTAGTGCGTTTTGGTATACCTGAAGGTACTATTTCCATGCCCCCAATTAATGTTATACCTTTTGCTCAAAGATTAGGAATTAACGGCATTTTAGAGTCAATGCCCGAAATACACCGCGACGTTTGTTTAGCCCTATGGAATGTAGCTTGTAAGATTACCTTTGATAAGAAGGGCACAACAGCGGCAGCAGCAAGTTCTGGTGTGGGAGCAGCAAAAGGTGGCTCCTTTGGCCAACGCCCAATTCCAATTCCATTCATACTTGATCAACCATTTGTATTCTGTATCTTTGCAGAAGTCCCACGTCCACTCACTTTTGAAAAAGAATATGTTCAACTGTTTACTGGGGAAATAAAAAATGCTTCTCAGATTGAACCCATCACCGCATAAACAGACCGTATCTTCTAGCAATATTAACACACGATAAAGCGCTAATAGAGGCAAGGAAGCGTTTGAAGCCGCAACCCGCAGTTTGACAGTGATATTTCATCTCTAGTATTATTACACTTATTCCTCACAATTACTCCTCTAAAAAATAAAGGTTTATTATGGTATACATGTTTCTCATATGTGGTTTACTTGCAATTAATGGGCTACAGGCAGCAGAGGCATTTGCTGCTGCTGATTCAAGGCGAATAAACGCACTTAATTTTATACAACATTCTCTCCAAGGAAGCGCTCTAGAAACGAAAGAAGTCGAAGAACCAAACGACGTATATCTGAGAAGAATATCTTCGGAAGAAACCCCTGAAGTTAGGGATCGTCAAATTTACGATATAGTAAGTAGAAAAAACGAGTACGACACAGACTCAACGCGCGAGCTATGGGTTGTATTCTCAGACAAACTCAAGCCCGAATCAAGATTTTTTGCCAAGCCGCACAAAGCGAGCAAAAATTGCCACATCTGCCTTACTGGTAATCCTTGTATAAGGGAGAGCTTTAAATATACCGTAAGAAAAATCAAAGATTTAAGTGTAGATAACTACAAAGATTACAAGGTATTGTTTTTAGATAATTTCGCTCCTGAGTATTTCACAGGATACACAGTATGCTGTAAATTAATTTTAGAAGAAGATCCAGGAAGAGAATTGAATCTGTTCTTATGTAAAAAAATTCACGCCGCAGCAACCACAGGTGGTGGATCAGCAGGCGCAGAAGGTACAGGTGGTACAAGCGATGAACCTGCAGGCACTGATGATTGTGCTTAATACGACCATTGTCCAATACTAAACTAAAAGGTCATGTGTCATGCACTCAAACACCCATCTCTTTTCTTTGTATGTAGGCACCACTCTTGAAAAGAAGCATTACACGCCTGATACATGTATAACCATACGTTCGCCAGAACTTGCACGCCGCATGTTCACCATTCTTCGGCTCAACACTGGTGAACGTATCCAATTATTTTCAGAATTTTGCGTGCTTATTATTGCTCTTGAACCGTCATCCCGCCCCAAAGATACTATTGTCGGTCGTGTTATTGATTGCACACCCATCACGCCTGCCCCGCATCAGCAGTATGCCTGCATTGGACTACTGAAAAAAGAATCATTTGAAGAAGCAGTTCATCACGCAACAGTTACCGGTGCAACGCACATTGTCCCAATTATTACCGCCAAAAGCAGGAAGTGCTGGCTCAACCCCCGCGAAGCAGAGCGCCTGGGGACAATCATGATTGCAGCATGTGAACAATCAAAAAACTATCAAATACCAATCCTTGCAAGCCCTCAATAACTTGATGACGTACTGCGGACCAACACCAATGCTCTCTCAATAGGGTTTGAATCTACCGGCGCACCGTTTTCAGATGTACTAGAGATAATAACTCAAACAGCTGAGGGCGCTCTTCAATTCTTTATTGGGCCAGAAGGTGGATTCACCCAAGCAGAATACTTCTTAATGCAAAGCGCTGGAGTGTCATTCTACCAACTTACGCCCACCATTTTACGAAGCCAAGAAGCGGTGTGTCTTGCAGGAGGCCTTATCTCAGCACTCAGGAGCACTATTACTCGCTCTTCTTAAATTGCGTATCTTTTAAATAGAGCGGCTGCAATTCATACACAGGAGTTTGCTGATCATTCCACTGAGCAAGCGCCCAATGAGCCATACACAGAAGCTCTTTTTCTGGTGACAGTTCACAAATCTCCAAAGGAGATAGGTTTACCTGATTTGAAAGCAAGCGGCACGCGTCACCAGCCAAAAGACACAATGACGCAGATGAGCGAAAACATTCGAGTAACTTCTCTAAAGAGTGTTTATCGGTATAGGCAGGTCCTGCTAATACTGTGCGGCCATCGCCCCGCGCCATCTCTATACGATAATGAAACTCATTGTTGTATGCGTTGTAAATAGTAGCAAGAAGACTGTTATTTTCAGCTTTCTCATACTTCAGAGCCATGATGTCGCACCATGCCTTAAGATAGTCAATGCCAACAAGCGGAATACGATGAACCATGGCAATGCCATTACATATTGCAAGCGCTGCACGCAAATGACTAAATAATCCAGGCCCCTGAGAGACTGCAATAAAATCAAGATCGGCAAGCGCAACGCCCCCTATTTTAAGAACATCTTCAAATGCTTGCGTGAGGTGCGCGCTCATGCGGCACTCTGTTTTGATACGTTGAGTCAGCGGTACAAAACCACGAAAGAGTGCAACTTTAATACTCGCATCAGAATTTGCAAGCAATACCAGATAGAGCATGTTATCAATTGTTTTCATCTTTTATTTTTTGTCGTTGGTAAAAAACACCAAAAATATCAGTCTTAATAGTCACTTTCTTCTTCTCTATTACATTACCACAATTTAAACATTTCCACCCTTCAAAATTTACTGACTGGTTGAAAAACGATTGCATGACCATCATACCGGTACATTTTGGGCATTTCATAGCGCGATCCTTCTTGCTTAAGAAAAAAAATAACACGACCCCGTGCTGGACGCATACTATGAACAGTCACACAAAAGAGTAAACACATTTGTTAATCGATTTCATCTGCCAGTGGCATTTTGCTGTGTAAGTAATCTCGCAGCAAGAAGGCGGCCGCAAGAGAATGTGATTGCCGCTTACTCTCAGCACTCCGCTTTTGATTTTTAACCACCTGCTGGTGCCCAACAGCAAGCTGGCTGGTAAGATATTCATCAAGCAGTTCCCATGAGGTCTCAGGAAAAGTATTCAGGCACTGCTCAAAGAACGTACGGGTCTTGATTGTTTGCTCATTTTCTTGCCCCTGAGAGCCTGCTGGAAGCCCTACCAGTACTAATCCTACCTGATGCTGCGGAATAGCTCTTTTGAGAAATGATATAATCTCTTTTCTCATGACCGTTTCCAGGGGACGGCACACAATACCGAGTGGGTCTGACAATGCAGTCCCGACCCACACGTCTCCTAAATCTAATGCTAAAATACGATGCATATACTTCCTTTTTTTGTGATTTCGATAATCTTACAGTACTCTACCAATGTGTCTATAGCAAAATAAAAGGATTCACCCATGAACCCACAATCACTCTTCATTATTGACGGCTCATCACTCGTCTATCGCTCATACTACGGTGTGAAACCTCTCCACACTTCTACCGGCATTGCAACACATGCCTTCTATGGTTTTTTTAAAACACTCAAAAAAATTACCGATGATTTTAGCCCATCACACCTCATCATCGTCTGGGACAGCAAAGGACCCACAACACGCCAACAAGAATATGCTGAGTATAAAGCAACACGCCAAAGCGCTCCTGACGATCTCATCATGCAAAAAAAAGCTATTATTGACTGCGCAGAGCGCATGGGAATTGCGCAGTTAATGCGTACAGGCCATGAAGCAGACGATCTTATTTATTCACTCATCTATGAATACCAAAGCACCCCCATTACCGTAGTGACCGGAGATAAAGATCTTCATCAACTCCTTACTACACAGGTATCTATCTTTGATCCATTTAAACAAAAAACTATTACCCACGAGTCGTTTTGCACTGAGCGAGGATTTACTCCGACAGATCTGTTGCTCTACCACTCACTTCTGGGAGATAGTTCAGATAATATTCCTGGAGTGACAGGAATTGGAGCAAAAACAGCTCAAATTCTCACGGAGCGGTACCATACCATGGCCGCCCTGTACGAAAACATTGAAACCGTTACCCCACCACGTATTCGCGACATCCTAACAGCACACAAAGTTGACGCCCTCCTGAGCGAAAAGCTCTTTACACTGCGCTATGAACCAACCGCTACCGCCTATGACACAACCGCATACAATAAGCAGCGGTGGACAGATGCCATACCGTTCTTTCAGCAGTATGAAATAAAACCATTTCTCCCGAGCGGTGTTACGGTTCAAGAACAAGCACAGACTTCACTCTTTGCCGCGCCACAATCAACCTGTAAGACCCATCTCATCACCACGCAGCAGCAACTTGATGCGCTCATCGCGCTACTTGCAGCAGCTCCCCTTATAGCATTTGACACTGAAACTCGGTCTCTGCAGCCATTTAAGGATGGTATTATTGGCATTGCCTGCTCTCTGAATGACACAGAAGGCTACTACATTCCGTTTGGACACAGCGGAGATGAAATCCAACTCTCTGAGCACGTCGTACTGGCTGCATTCAAACCACTTCTTGAAAACCATCATGTGCCCAAAGTATTTCACCACGCTAAATTTGATATGGCCGGTTTTGCGTATTACGGCATCACCGTACAAGGAATTGTAGGCGACACTCTCCTCATGGCCTCCCTTCTCCGCACAGGCAGTGAAAGTATTGGGCTAAAGGCATTGTCTGTACGGTATCTCAAAGAAGCAATGACCTCGTTTGATGATCTGGTAAAAGGGAAAAAAACCTTTGCCGATATTCCTCTGGCCATTGCTGCACCGTACGCAGCCGACGATGCCCGCCAAACACGGCGCCTCTATGACATACTCTCTGCAGAGCTTGCCAAAGAACCACTTCTCGTAACGCTCTATACACAGATAGAACTTCCCTTGTGCATGGTTTTGTTTGAAATGGAATGCTATGGCAT
>JBAXGS010000029.1:0-7576 GCA_037139275.1 bacterium
GTCGGATCCCGTATACGCAGAGACATTACTCCGTTGTGCCCAGGCTACCAGTTGCTCGCTTGCTGCGGCTCTAAAGGTATCGCCCGCAACAACCAGTACTTTTTTATGGTGAGCTGTGTAGTGATGGGCAAGTTTGCCGATGAAGGTGGTTTTCCCACTGCCGTTAACGCCTACAATTAAAACGAGAGGCGGAGTGGTATGGGTTGCTGGTGCCGGCATTAATGACAAGAGATATTGTGAGAGGAGGGTTTGAATCTCTGCGCCTGAGAGAGGTTTTTTGTGCAGCTCTTGGGAGAGATAGGTGATTGCCTGCTGCGTTATGATGGGGCCAGTATCTGCAGCAAGAAGTATTTTTTTCAGCTCTTGGAGCGTTTCTGTGGTGATGGTCTCTGTGGTAAATAGTGAAGAAATTTTTTGAGTAACCGCTTCATACGCTTTGGTTAGCGTTTTCTTAATAAAATTAAACATACAAGAGGTATTCCTTAATCGATGGTTTTAAGCTCAATAGTGCGTGTGTTGTCATCATGGACTTCAATTTGATGGTATTGGCTGTGTGCGTATGTATCAACCAGTTCTTTGTCATGACAGATAATGAGTACTGTTAGGTTTTTATCTGTGGCAAGGAGTTCGTTTAAGAACGACATTACCATACTGGAATTTTTATCATCCAAGGCTGCTGTTGGTTCATCGAGGAGGAGGATAGATGCTGATTTCTGAAGTGCCATGAGAATAGCAAGAATTTGTCGTTGCCCGCCTGAAAGCATGCCAACCGGGACGGTATAATCAATGCCGAATCGATCGACAAGCGGAGGAATTGTTGCCGTTTCTTTAAAAGGTGCAAGCCCTGGATATTGTGGGAGAGAGGCCAGTTGAAGATTTTGAGGAAAGGTAAATTGGTCGGCAAGCATTTGATCAAACTTTTGAGGAGCAAGCCGCATGTGGGATTTGAGAAAGCTGCGGTCCTCTTGGCTTGCAAGATCCCATGTGGTGCCATCCAGCGTAATTGTTCCTGATACTTGTTCAAGATTTTCAAGCCTGCCGGTGAGGATGCGGAATAAGGTTGACTTGCCAGAACCATTTTTGCCGCGAATAAAGTTGAGGGTATTCTGTTTAAAGAAGCAGTGTGCTCCGGTAAAAAGCCATTGTGGGACTGTGTCATCAAATCGAAAGGTGAGGTTGTGTATGCTAAAATTTTTGCTCATATTACACCCCCAAATGATTTGTTTTAGACCGTGATTGTTGATGGTTAATGATAAGGATCGTTGCCACAATCAATGAGTTAACCATGGTGAAATATTTGAGATTGAAGTTGATCTTGAGTAAGAATTGTTGGATGCAAAAATAGCTTAAGCTCCCCACAATAGGTACCCATATAGAAGAAGGTTTTTTTGATGCGACCAGCGTCTTGCCAAGGATGATAGATGTTATACAAAACAATGCTTTTTGTGATCCCATATTAATATCAACAAACCCACTTGATTGTGCATCAAAGAATCCAGCAAGCCCAGCCAGACCATTGCTAATCATGACACCAGTAATAAAAATGAATCGAGCAGAGATGCCATAATTATCAAAAAAACGTGGATTGTTTCCGTAGACAGAAAGCGAGATCCCTAGCTGCGTGCGTAAGAAGAGATACCCGACAATGCCAATCACAATTGCGGCTACAAATAAGGTAGGAAGTTCTGGGTAGCGACGTATAAAGTTGAAAAGCCCAATTAGGTTGCGCCGTGAGGTTATGGAGACATTAGAGGTGCCCAGGAGGAATTGGTTAATCCCATGGAAGATACCGGTAGTAAGAATACTTGAAAGTAAATGAGGAAATTTTGCTTTATGGGTAAGCAAGCTTGAGGTGAGTCCTACAAGAATGCCTCCAGCCAGGCAGCTGGCAAATGAAAGGATAATTGAGATCCAGAGAGGCAGTGAATTGGTTAGAATGAGCATGCGTACGCCGGTTATTGAGCCACAGACATAGGCAGCTTCTATACTTAAATCAGGTATTTTCATAAGTGAAATAGTACAGTAGGAGCCAAGAATTAAGGGGAAGTAGAGGCACATATACTCAAGAATTACTAATCCGGTGTTTTGCATTATCTTTAAAAATTCTAACACGAACAGTCCTTTTTGTGAGAGTTTAAATACGGGTAATGAGCGGTTAGTATAGCATCATTTTTTGTAAAATATAGTAATGATTTTTGTTGTCCTGTTAAGCTTAAATCGCATTAGCTTAGTATAAAGTTAACGCTCAATAATACGTTGTATGGCGTTGAAGCACTTTAGAATAAAACAGGCTCTCTTCTCTGTCTGCGTATCGCATCATAATGGGAATTTTGTAAAGGGGAATAATGGCAAAATTAGTTTCGTCACGAGTGGGTATGTCTGTGGCTACGCAAGGGGCCCTTGCTCCACACGCAGCAACTCAGTCGGCACCGGTGTCATGGAAGCGGTTTATAAGTTTTGAATATTGGTTTAACGCGGTAGGGGGAGCATCCGGCCTTGCCGTTATGGGAGTATGGCTTTTGCTTGGCACCGCCCTTGGGTATTTGAGTAAGCGGTATGCGGGGTATGTGGTAGGAGTATTGCTTGGTGTTGCATGTGTTCTTGTGCTGGGTGAGTATGCGGGCGTTATTTCTTTGCACTGGGATGTAATCCGTGATTTTGTACATATTCGTTCTCTGCATGATTTTTCAGTAGTGGGATATAAGTTGTATGCGGAATGTCGGCTTCATGCGAGCTGGTATGTAAGCGCGCTTATAGGGTTTATTATAGGACATATGATTGGGTGAATGCGTGAGTGGGGGGCAGTATTCTATTATTTCTTATGGTGTGCATCAGCCGATACCTCAGAGTACATCACTCTTGGTTGATTATTTATTTTCTGTAGCGATACTCAAAGGGGCATCTGATATTCATATTGAATGGTATGAGTATGATGTTGGAGTACGGTTGCGAATTGATGGTGTTTTAAGGGATGGGGTGTCGCTGGCGCGCTGGCAAGCATTGCAGGTTGTTTCACGGCTCAAGGTGCTTATGGGGCTTGATATTACGCAGCAGCATCGGCCACAAGATGGTGCTGTTCGTATAGTACATGAGGGGCAATCGATTGATATTCGTGCTTCATTTTTCCCCACATTATATGGAGAGAAGGTGGTGCTCAGACTCCTGGGGAGTCATTATGATACTATGCAGCTTCATGCATTGCCATTTTCGGGTAAAATTCTGGCGGCACTGTATGCCGTTGCGCGGGAGGCCCAAGGCTTGTTTCTGGTAACTGGGCCAACTGGGGCAGGTAAAACGACCACACTGTATGCGGTGCTCCAAGCAGTTGACCGTGCACGGAAAAATGTTATCACGCTTGAAAATCCTATTGAATATCGGATACAGCATGTGACCCAGACTCAGATTGATGAGAGTAAGTCACTGTGTTTTGCTACTGCTATTCGTTCTATATTGCGCCAAGACCCGGATGTTGTTCTTATTGGTGAATTGCGAGATGCCGATACGCTTAAGAGCGCTATTGAGGCTGCTTTAACGGGACATTTAGTCGTAAGCACACTTCATACGGGGCGTGCAAGTGCTGTTCCTATTCGGCTTCGTGAGATGGGAATTGAGCCTTATCTTATTGCATCAGCACTAAAGGGGGTTCTGGCTCAGCGCTTATTGAGTACGCTCTGCGGGCGTTGCCAGATTTCGGTGCCAGTATCTGAAGTAGAATCTGCCTGGGCTCGGTTGCATGGGAGTACTTTAACGCATACAGGTAGTGCGGCGGGGTGCGCATCATGTCAATTTACCGGCTACGAAGGTCAGATTGTGATTGGCGAATTATGGCAGTGTGATTCTGCTGCGATTGAGCTACTGTATAATGAAGCATCAACGCAGCAAGATTTTCAACAATGCGCTGAAGCAAATGGTATGAATTCACTGGCAAAACAGGGGATTGAGTTGGTGCGAGCAGGGCGCGTGGCACTTGCAGATTTAATGTGCCATGATATGTAATGACGACGCGCCATATGCTGTAATGAGATGTGGTGCACAAAAACAACTTGAAAAAGTTTCACATTGAGTATAAGATTTCACACAGATAATTTTTAAAGATGTTTAATAAAATTTGTTTCTACGTATAGACAAGTTAAAAAAAACTCTGTATAGTTATTTACATAATGCAGGCGAAGTTTTGGGTGCCTGCTTTATTCAGAGTATCAAAATTATAATATAGTTATGTGCTGCTTATTGAGCTAAGAGCATATAGCTGATGTGAAAATCGAATCAGTGCACGCGTGTCGTTTTGTACGGCTGTGGGGGATGCGAGACGCGTGTGCTGGTACGCAAGCTAGGGAATACTACTTACCCGGTTCTTATAATTATTTAGGTGTGGTGTACGTTATAAGAACAGTTTCCGAAGTAGTATTCCCTTTAAATTGTAGAAGGCGCGATTTTTAAAAATCGCGCCTTTTTTTTGTCTGTATCGTATTACAGCAGTATCAGTTCAAAATATTGCTTTTTAAGCATAGGATATACAGCAAGTTCGCAGTACGCCTGCCAGCCATAGCTCAAAGAGCGTCGACTGGTCATTGCGAGGAGCAAGGCGACGTGCCAATCCAGAGTTATAATGTATTGATTTGATAGTACTGGATCACGTTGCTATGCTCGCGATGACGACTTTCTTCGATGACACAACAGGTGCCTTAAGAGTCAATTTTTTGAATCCGCTTGGCTATTGTTGTTACCCCTCAAACCCATGTTTTTTAAGAATAGCTTTATCTTCTGCTGAGAGCTTTTTGACCTGTTCTGAGAGATAGGTTCTTGCTGCTTCAGGCCCTTCTTTTTGCGCTATAGCATTTGCTTCTTGGAAGAGTGTATTAAGAGCGGGAGAAAGTTCTGGCGCTTCGTCTTGGCCACCATCTTCTTCATCAAATTCTTCATCGTCTTCAAATTCTTCTTTTGGCAGATTGTTTGGGTCTATGCCTGCGCGTTTAAGGCGAGCAGCTATTTCTGGTGTTGGGGTGCGACCGCTTTTTGCAATCATTTTTGCATGCAGCATGAGTTCTTGGTGTTCTGCGACACCGGGAAGCCCTCCAAGAGCTGCTGGGGTAAATTTTGAGGTAACTGTTGAGGTCAGGCTACTACCACTGAGTGCGGTACTACCATAGTCAAAGGTATTTCTAATAATAGAACGTGCTGCATGGTAGGCGTTTGTTCTTCCGCCTGCTCCGCCAATAAACATGCTGAGCTGCTGTTGTACAATTTGATCAAGTCCTGGTGCCATCATTAAGCCATTTTCTTGTAATTGGTTAATCTTGCCAAGGAGTGGGGTTAAAATTGCTCTGTTGAGCAAGTAGTCTGCGCCGCGACCAACTAAGTGAGCCATGCTTTCTTTTGCAGCAATCCGTGCAAGAAGCTTGAGTGGAATATCATGTAAGCGTTTCCCGGTTGCATAGTAGTGCGCATCAAGTGCTGCAGTAATCTCTTTAAGTCCATAATTTGAATATAGTGTATGAATAGCACCCAAACCTTTTTGCACATGTGCGATGCTTTGAAGAAGTGGATCATTAATATTTGATTTAAATCGTTTGAGCTCTTGTTCGAGTGTAGTATCAGCCCGTACGGTTTTTTGCGTTGCAGCAGTAAAGAAATCTTCCTGTTTGTTTTGGGTGTTGCTAGACAGGAGGCTAAATGTATGGAGAATAATTTCCATTGCGCGTTCGGTTACTTCTTTTACAAGGGCAGGAGAGTGGGCCGGAGCTGCTGCGGGCTGAGGAACTGCTGGAGCTCCGGCAGGGGCAGCATTAGCCACGGGTGGGCGGATCTTTGTTGTGTCCCTTCCTTTATACCACTCGCGTATTAAATGTCTTAGCTCACTGACAGACATGAGTACGTGTTCTTGGTATTCGGGGAGTTTTTTGTTTTCCTTTTGGATGCGAAGTGCATATGCAAGGGTTTCTTGGTTTGATTTTTGAGTAAACAGACGTTCTCGTAATGCTGTCATCTGGGTTGCATTAGTAGTATTAAGAAAGCTGAGTATGTCGGTACGGTTGGTAATGAGTAGTGGATTTGGATAGCGACTTTTGCTTATGGCGGCGGTCATTTTTTGCTGTTGGGTTACACTGAAAGGATCTTTTTTGGCAAGGAGGTTTGACCAATCTTCGATTTCATAAATCCATTTGAATGATGCTTTTATGTTGTTGATTTCGCGGCCAAAGTTTGTGCTTCCAAGGCCAACAAATTGGCCGAGTCGTTTTTCCCACTGATCTCGCTCGGTAGGATGAACAGATTCTATGAGGCGACTAATACTCATCAGAAAGGTGTCTATAATGTCTGCAACTTCAACATAGTGGCCGGCCAGGGTGGTTTTTCCTTCGAATTTTGCAATCATAGCAAGCATTTGACTGATCATAACAAAGGCATCAAAGGTGATATTATAATGGCGTTTAAAGAGCGTAATAGCAGAGGCGGCATCAGCTATGGTTCGAATGCCGAGTTGGTCTTTTACTACCTCAGGGGTCAAGGTAAAAATAAGGCGTGGCATAACCAGCTTCATAATATATTCTTCATATGAATCCTGAATTATGTCATTCATAAATGGAAGATATTTTTTAAGACCACGCTCTTGGGCTTCAAGAAGTCGGGTTAAAGTTATTGGAGCAACTTTGAATTGGTATGTGGTCGGTGTTGTGTCACCGGGATGGGTTATGGTGATGCTGCGTGGCTGTATCTTTGTATAGTCTTTAAATGATTCAGTATTTACCCGGCGTTCATAGCGAGCAAGCGCTTCACAAATTTCGACCGCCTTAATAATGTCTGAGGCAGGTATAACGCGGCCATCTTGTGTTTTGAGATTGAGTTCAGTTTCTGGTTTCTCTTGATTATCAAACGAGAGAATTGCATGAGGAATGTTAAGAGCAAGGTTTACATAGAGCATATACATACCCAGAGGACCTTGTTGAAGTTTGCCTTTTAGAGAGTCTCGGCCTACTTCAAGGGCTTCAGAAATAACGTCATCAGCAAAGCTTTTTGCTGCAGCTGCCCGTGTTTTTTTGCCGGGGTCTGGCATGGCAGTAAGATTTCGCAGAGCATCCTCTGTTGGCGGATTGGCGCCAGGAACTGCTTTTTGTATTGATCCTTGTAACTCTGCCCAAATAGGTTCGTAGATTTGCCACAAATGTTTAGTGATAGCAACTTGCAGCATTTTCTGACGTGTTTCTGTATCCTTGGTTCCTAAAATGGTACGTAAATTAAAAGGAAGACCAGAGGTAACGAGCTGAAATTTTTGAGGAGATCGTTCTATATACTCTGCAAGTTTTCGTGGGGTTATTATTTGGTTGGTCGGATTTCTCATTTCAGTCATAGCAAGCCGGTAGTGGAGGTGTGATAGTTTCCAGCGAGGTATATTGAGTGTTTTGCTTGCAATAGGGCGTAAAAACAAACGGTCAAGTGATTGTAGTGTGCTCGTGACTGATTGATCAATTCCTGAAAGCATGATTTGTCCGAGAATGCTTTGTTGATCTTCAAGAATACCATACCACTTAGTGGGGATCATTTTTTTCTCAGCTTCTCCGTTCTCATTAACGCTATATTG
>JBAXGS010000030.1:0-7527 GCA_037139275.1 bacterium
AACATAACCCGAGAGCCTGCTCCATCTACTTCAGCATCTTCTTCATACAAAAGGACTGATTCTGGCGCAAGAAAACCACCCGTATCAACAGAGAAGCCACCGCCACCCCCTCCACTTACTACTGAGAGCGCTCCATTAATCTCCGTAATGATCCCACCGCTACTCAAAATCAAGTTGCCTGCCACAATATTTGCCGCAATGTTACTGACCAATTTTTCATGATCATTATTATAGATTGGATTAGGAGCATAGACTGTTCCGGTATAAGGACTAGAGGTATTACTCAAAACATTCAACGAAAGTACTGCAGCACTCACCGTTAACAATGAATCACCCTCAAAAGTAACGTTGTTGTTTTTAATAACAAACATGGTATCACCAGTTATCTCCACAGCACCGTGCGTAAACGTAACCGACGAAGCAAATTCTAAGCGGCACCCTTCAAGAAATAGGTGCCCATACTCTTGCCCTTCACCAGGCTCTTCAAAAATAATATTTAAATCTTCGCCACCTGCAACTCCTTTAATAACAAGATCACGGAGCACTACCGAGGTATTAGGCGCAATAATCAGCCTTCCCCCTGGCCGCAAGTCAAGCCATGATCCATTTGCATCAAAACGGCAATTTCCCGTAAACGTCCAATCACTTGCGAGTGCAGCATTGCCGCGCAACTGCATATTGTAGCAATTCTGCCAGGTCAACGTACTGAGTAATGGCGATCCAAGATACTCATCTAGCTGAATAAGATTAGTATCACCTATAATAGTACCGACACCCTCAAAATGAGCATTTTTAAAAATCAAATCAGACTCAACGGTAACCACTGTATTGTTCAAAACCATGTTAGCAGTGAGTGGACCGGTGAGTGCAAGGGTTATTTCAGTATCAGGATCAAGTTCAATGGTGGAGCGAAACTGAGGAGCTCCTGAAAGTGTATTACCTGAACCTGAAATCGAAAGATTATACAGAGAAAAACCATTGACTGCATGAATAGTACCTCCACCCAGCATGGTAATTAATGGAGTAGTTCCCAAACCCTCTGTTTGGACGGTCGGATCATACGTAACGTTACTGAGACGCGCATAGACACCCGGAGATTCTTCTACTACCAAATAATTAACATCCCACGCGTTACCGGTAAAATTTGATGCTCTATTATGACGTATAATACCTTTGGAAAAAGAATCTGCCCCGGCTGAATCATAATGCAAAGATGCTCCCGTGCTTAATACCAACCGAGCCTCTTCTGAATCAAACACTATATCTGCGCTCAATGACCCAATACAGACTAGGCTCACGATCGCTATTAAATACTTGCGTACACACATTTTTTAATCCTCTCCGTACCCATGGAATATGACATGCTTTACCTGTGCCTTATTCCTTTTTTATCGCACTTATAGAATGAGTCACTTCACTAATATGTAGCAGTGAAGTACTACGCTTCATCATAGCGGTGTAGTGCATACCAAGGCAGAACACTTTGTAAAGAGTTACTAAAAAGAACCAATCTGCTCTTGTATGCATACAAGACAAAATAACCCATATGCCTCTACCACAGAGGATAATGAATTAATTGCAATCAAAACCAGTGGAAAAGAGTGCTCAAATAAACGTTTTTTTACTTGCTTTCTTATATAATCGATCTATAATTTCAAAGACTGTTATGACTGATGCATGTCCCCCGTTGTTAAAGATACACAACAGATGTCCGTCACATTAATAGCCGTGTAAGTCTATGAAACCAAAGTTATTCCCCGTAACAAGGATAAATATTTATGCAGCATTATTCAGCCGCTTCTTATTCTCAAGAAAGCAGAATTCAAACATCTCTGGCACGATTGCTTGCCGAAACATTCAGCACCAGCACACAACTTTCACGATCTCCCTTTGAGATTCCACTCCATGGATTTGTGATACACTCCAAAGAAACAAAATTATGGGCCACGGCGCTTGCCGCACAGCTCACACGAGATTTTGGTTGGCTCTATCCTGATTCAAAACTCACTCTTGAAGCACTAGAACTAAACGATACAAACGAGCACATACAAAGCGCGCTTTCACAATGTCCCACTTTTTGGGATAAGAAAAAAGCGCGCTTTTCTTTTGCTCTGACCCCCGGGTACCAGGCGTCCCATCTCATTTCTGACATTCGACACAGATCCCCTTCAGTTGTTCCCCAGCTGTACTGTGTCCCTGGTACCCTTCCCCTTTCTCGATCACTGGATGATTCACTCATGGGAGGAATTCATAATACTCCAATGGCGGCTACAGAATATATTGATGCGCTCAAAGGATTACTCCCGGGCATTACAAAAGTGTGCCTTGCGTATACTCAGCACCCAGAACAGAATACAGAAGCATCTCTCCAGAAAACACAACGCGCTGCGTTTGCCGCTGCATGCATGCGCGCAAACATTGCGCTGGTAGAACACACCTGGGATCATGACACGATCTATCCCCAAGGGTTAGAAGATACGCTTACCGAGGTGGATGCACTCATTACCCTTGATGAACCAGCAATGCACAAGCATCGCCATGAAGTTATTCAGCTTTGCAATAGACTTAAAAAACCACTCTGTGCTTCTGAGCTTGACTCTGTATACGCAGGAGCTGCGCTGGGATGTGGTATTACCGCAACCGCATTCTCAAAGCCATTACTCCGCACACTCACCGATATCTTACTAGAAACTACTGATATCAAATCTCGGTCACGTGCGATCCCTATGCAAGACGGCATGCGCTACAACATACAAGGGTTATTACAACAGGGAGTAGTGCTGGATGATAGCACATTGGCACTGGTCCGTATGAAATCGGTATTTGATACCGACGCCATGACACTATAAGACCATATAAAGATTTCGCACCTCCCCAGACGGTACAGCTTCTAGGCGGCTGTGGCTACAAGCTGTACCGTCACACAATGTGAAAGAGATAAGGGATAAGGAACTATGAGTAAGAAAAAATGCCGCGTCGCGATTTTGATGATACGAAGCCGTCCATTTCATAAAGCAATGTTGAACTACTTACTTAATTGTATCGATAACGGACCACAGGATATGTATGACCCCTGTATACTTCCATTTAGTGGCACCAATTATGATGATATCAAGAACAGAGTACGAAAAGGAGTACTCGATGGATACGACGTCTTTATGCCTATTGGAGAAATATGCACCCTTGCGGTCAAAGAAGCTCTTGATGAATTTGGAGGACATCCTACTATTTTTATTGGAGTAGCAAATCCAATCGGTCATCAATTAGTGCAGTCACTTGAAAAACCTGGCAGCTATATGACAGGAGTCACTCGTGAACCACTGGCGGCCAACAAAATAGTCCAAGCATTTTCTGTTTTATATCCAACAATTACCAATGTTCTCATTCCCTACTTACCGACAGCAGGGGCCGGACTCCTTACCAAGCAAGTCATTGAAATAAAAAAACAACTTACTGCGCTTGGCATGCAAGTGTTTGCCATCCCTATCGACGACAATCAAGAAAGTCTATTCAAAGTTCTTGATGACTATCACTCACGAGTACAAAGTGTCCTTTTTATGGAAGGGTGCAGTAGCAATATATTTCAAGCGCAAGTTGCTTATTACTGCTGGGAAAATGAATTGCTCTTTTGTGGCAGCGGGACATATGCAATCAATCAAGGAAGTGCATGTGCCTTTAGTGGGGAAATGCGAGACGGGACTACTGCTGCATACAAATCACTACGTGCATACAATGAAAAGAATATCCCTATTAGCGCTATACCAATAGAAGTACTTCCCGATAACCAAGAGTTCTATATCAACATAGACATTCTGAGAAAAATAAATTTCCCGCAAGAAAAAATCGAAGAACTTAAAAAAAATCAGTTCATAAAGGTCATACGAAAATGGATAGACTCTCCAGAAAACAAATAGCATCTATTATCATATGTACAAGTTTGGTTGGCATCGCTCTCTGGCTCTATAAAAATATCATACCAGCAAAACCATACTCAATTGGTCTTGTTTGGATTCCAAGTAGAGCGTTTCAAGAGCAACTTGGTACAAGCTTTATAGACATAATAAAAACTGATAAACGCTTTAGCCTCAAAGACTTTGCTGCCCCATCCGCAGCAGAACTTATATCCCTGAATGCGGTGTGTGAAACTGCACTCAATAGCGATGTAGACCTTATTCTCTGTATCGGCTTTAGTTGTGCAAAATCACTTGCTCAATTATCTAAAAAAAGACGCACCCACAAACCAGTTGTTTTTAATGCGCTTACCAAAGAAATGGCTTTAGAAATTGTTGATTCTCTCGATTCCCCCGGCGGGCCTGTAACGGGAGTGTATGATGCCGGAATATATGCTGCAGCACATCCCATTGAAATACTATTAACTCTTAAGCCTCAGGCAAAATCAATTCTAATGCCGTATGCAATAGTAGCGCATGATAATGAACCACATGTCCTAGAAGCGCAAGAAATAGCTACTCTGAAAAACACCCAGGTCACCCCTTTCCCCATAAATCCCGTAGAAGAAACGCTCGCACGCATCACAAGCGTTATAGAGTCCCATGATACCATTATGTATCTGGAAGCAGATCTCCTTTCTCCTTATGGTGCAGGTATTGGAAAACTTGCGTCTCAGCACAATGTTACGCTTTTTGCATGCTCACCTGATGCAAAGGACACTGCCGCTTTTACGTATTATGCAGAATTCAATCATATTGCCCGTGCCGGCTTTGAACTGGCTCAACGCATACTTATAAACAAAGAAAACCCCGCAACAACTCATATCGTAAAACTCACGAATAGTCGTCAAGTCACTATTAATGTTGAACGCTGCCGGGAACAAGGAATGCCTGATATCGATCCACTTAAAATCATGCACGCAATTAACAGCAATCCAAAGTTGGCGGCACTTCATAACCGAATCACGGTAAACCATAATACAGAGGTATCATAATGAACAAATCATATAACCAACTGTCCCTACAAATAATTTTCAGCCTACTAATCATGGGAATCACTACCTCTTCGATAGCATCTGCAACAAGTTACTGTCATGAAGAGATCAAAGAGCTGCGACTCACACAAAGCGCTTAAATAGCATTGCATCCCCGCTTAGATATGGAGAGGTAGTATACGTTACGTACTGCCTCTCCATATCTATTAGAAAAGAGGCGCGTACATAAATGAAATATTTCGACCAGGCTCTTTTGAAAATCGAGCGCACTCTGTACTACTCAACAATCTCACACACCCACTCAACTGAGAGCTTCTTCTTGGGAAAATTGAACGCCAGACCGACCAAATAAATTTTTTTCTGGCTCGCTAAAAACTTTTCGTAATATCGCTGGCTTTTAAAAAGTTACTAAAGCCAATAGGAAGAGGTTTTTTATTATTCATTATGATGCACCATATCAATTACACAGTATTATTTACCATGCTCAATTATAGCGCACACTGTACCATACTATTCAACTATTCAGTAGTTTACCTATTTTCTAGCAAAAGCTTACGCCTTGTTAATACTCATAAGAACTTCCAGATCGATTCCTTAATAAAAACAAGGTTAAAGTTCTCTGCAGAAAGCCTCTCGCCGAGCCCAAAAACGCTGAAGTCTAGTACATCAATGTTGTTTATTGCGTGGTAAAATGATTTTTATTATGCTGCACAGCGAATACCATGTTAACAAAGGAACTATATGATCAAGCGCACCATAGAAACAGTGATTAAAAGATACGCGACTATCTTTCCTGCGATTGGGCTTAATGGACCGAGGCAATCAGGCAAAACCACCCTCGCACGCCAATTGTTCCCTCATCTTCCCTACGTGTTATTTGAAGATCCTGACGTACTCGCAGAAGCAACCGCTAATACAAGATTGTTTGTAGAAAAATATCGAAAATCGGGTGCCATTTTTGATGAAGTACAATATTTCCCCATAATTTTATCGTATCTCCAGGGAATTATTGATGATGATCGTGATGTCAATGGACGTTTTGTTATTACGGGATCACAGCATTTTGCATTGAACGCAAAAATAACCCAATCACTGGCCGGGCGCATTGGAATGCTTACATTATTGCCGTTAAGCTTGGAAGAATTAGGGGAAGCACAACAATCGGCCGATCAAGCAATGTTTCATGGCGGATATCCTGGCATCCATAAAGCAGAGGCTAACCACTATAGTTTTTTTAGAAGCTACACAACTACGTATGTTGAACGGGATGCACGGCAATTGCAAAACATTCCAGAATTTCCCATTTTTGTCAGTTTTATGCGCATGTGTGCGTATCGTATTGGCCAAGAATTAAATGTAGAAACTATCGCCAATGATTTAAAAGTACCACAGGCAACTATTAAGCGATGGTTTAACGTACTAGAAGCTGGATATTTAGCATTTAGAATTTTGCCGTATTATAACAATTTTAACAAACGCTTGATTGGGACACCTAAGCTCTATTTTTATGATACTGGATTGGTATGCCACCTGCTCAATATTTCATCACCTGAGGAATTGGCCACGCACGAAATCCGTGGTCGTTTATTTGAAAACCTTGTTGCGCTTGAAATTGTTAAAGGACGAGAAAATCGTGGCTTTAATCCAACTCTTTGCTTTTGGCGGGATACTGATAAAAACGAAGTCGATCTAGTAGTCGAATGGGGCGGCAACCTAAAGGGTATTGAGGTTAAATCTGCCGATGTCTACAATCCACGCTTTTTAAAAAACGCAGATCTTTTTAAAAAACTTACCAATCGCCCATCAAAAAGCTACGTCGTGTATGCTGGCTCTAAAACGGAAGTTCATGACGAAACGAAAGTGCTCCCGTACACCGAAATTCCAACCCTCTTTGATGAATAACATCGCCAAGCGTTTTGCGCGCCCCGCCTCTTCCATAAAATAACAAGATTTTCTACACTGCATGCAATCTCTTCTTTTTACAAAGGTATTTTATGATCGATTTGCATCTACTTCGTACTAACCCGACTGAAACCATTGCTCGTCTTGCAAAAAAAGACCCATCGTTTCCTGCGGCTGAGCTGCTTGAAAAAGACCTCGTAGTACGTGAATTGCAAACAATTGTCGAATCTCTCAGATCAGAAAAAAATGCACTCTCAAAAAAAGGTGGCGATGCAACTGCACGCGCAGCCTCAATTGAAATTGGGCATGCATTAAAAGAAAAAGAAGCGCTGCTGGCCACTGCACAAGAAGCACTCAATTACCTGTGGCTGCGCTGTCCCAATATTCCTGAAGATAGTGTGCCTGTGGGTAACAAAGCAGAAAATGTTGCGGTACGCTCATGGGGAACTGTACCTACGTTTTCATTCCCTCTCAAAAATCACATACAATTAAATGAGATCAATAAATGGTTTGATCTTGATGTGGCCGCAAAAATGTCTGGCTCACAATTTGTATACTACACACCACTCGGGACCAAAATTATCTATGCGCTCACACAACTCATGCTCAAAAACAATGCTCGTCACGGTTTTCAGCCGGTTATTCCGCCATACCTGGTCACTGAGAAAGCACTCTATAAT
>JBAXGS010000031.1:0-7487 GCA_037139275.1 bacterium
ATGTTATTTATGGGAAGTTTTTTGGGGTCTATTGGTCTTCTTTATGGGTTGGCTCTTGCAAATGGGCGTCCGTGATATCGCTTTTCTATGATTACAAAATAGCACGTGGGGTACTCGTTGCCTGTATGTTCTTATTCGTGAGTCAGCCGCGAGAGTGTTATGGTGCGGGAAACGCATTACCAGCGGTGCGATTCAATCGTAAGAAAGGTATGGTAATTGGCTCTGCTCTTAGTATTTTTGCTTTTACAGGAACTGCGACTGTTTTTTTGGGTAAGTGGCTTAAAGAGAACGATGTTGTTGAAGGCTTAGAAGCTCAATTTAGAAAAGATATAGGTAGTAAAAAGATATATCTTGCATTAAGAGAAACAATCGAAAAACAGCATCGCTATAAAAACTTAACAATCATATTTTTTGTTCTTGCGGGTATTTGTGGGATTGTGTATGCCACACCATATGTTCACTAGGTTTTTATTTTCTCAGAGGTCATGGTGATTGGGCCGGTTGAGAGACCGCGAATGAATTGATGAATATATGGATGCTTTTCTTTTGCCGGATTGTGTATGGTAGTGTCATGGTGTTATATTTCCGTATTAGTATGATTGACCTCAAAACTGGTTATTGGATTTTTTGTTATGAATGAAAAAAAAGCTTTACCGATAGGTTTTAGTAACTTAAAAGATCTTCTCACCAATAATCGATTGTATGTTGATAAAACATTACAACTTTACGAAGTTATTACGCGTGCTCCTAAGTATTCTCTTCTCACCAGACCTCGTCGTTTTGGCAAATCACTAATAGTTTCTACATTAGAGGAGATTTTTCGCGGGAACAAAGAGTTATTTAAGAACCTCTGGATAGGGATGCATGCTGATTATGAATGGCGGCGATATCCTGTAATACGGCTTGATTTTTCTAGCATGGATACTAGTTGTGATCGACTTTTGGCAAAACGCTTGGAAGAAAGTATTGTAGATATTGCTGACGGGTATGGTATTGATGTTCGCGCACGCGTTGACGCGGCGTCTAAGATTGAATTTTTAATTAAAAATGTCTTCGTACAAGGTCCTGTGGTGATACTTATTGATGAGTATGATTATCCTTTGACCGCTCAAATTGGGAAGCCAGATCAGATGGAAGCAAATGCGAGTGTTATGCGCGCATTTTACACCGCTCTTAAAAGTTTAAATGAGTATATTCATTTTATGTTTATTACCGGGATAAGTAAGTATCCACAAGAATCTATGTTTTCAGGTCTTAATAACGTAAAAGATATTTCATTTAAACCCGAGTATGCGGGACTTACTGGGTATACTGATACAGAGTTGCGTACTAATTTTGATTCGTACATTCAAGAGGCTGCGGACAGGCAACAGCGTACCCCGGCTGAGGTTATTGGTACAATGCAAGATTGGTATAATGGATACCGTTTTTCATCAGATTCGCTGACTGTTTATAATCCATTTTCGATATTGAATTATTTTTACGATAAGGTGTTTAATAATTATTGGTTTTTATCAGGAACACCCACATTTTTAGTTGATATATTAAAAACACAAAAGTATACAGAAAATGAATTTAACAATGTCTTTTCTGTTCCGTCATCATTGGTGGTATTGAATCAAAGCAGACCAAGTCTTGATGTACTATTGTATCAAACAGGGTATGTTACTATTAAGTCTTTTGTGCCGCATTCAAATGCATATTACCTCCATTATCCTAATTATGAAGTGCGGACTTCAATGAATGAAAATTTACTTTCTTTAATGATTGATGTAGAGCTTAATGCAGTGAATAGCTTGGCAGTTCTTCTTCGGCATGGATTGCGTACTCATGATATTGCTCTGTATATGAATGCTATTAAAGCGCTCATGGCCAATATTCCTTATGAGTACCACATTAAAAAAGAATCTTACTATCATTCACTACTGCAAGTTATATGTAATCTTCTGGAGCTTGATATGCAAAGTGAAGTGCATGTCAGTAATGGACGCATTGATATGGTTATTACGGTTGCCGATGCAGTTTTTATTTTTGAACTAAAGTGCAATCAGCCAGTAGACGCAGCGCTTAGGCAGATTCATGAGCGGCAATATTATCAAAAATTTTTGCTTTCAGGGCGATCTTTATTTTTGGTTGGTGTGGCGTTTAATTTTGTCAGCAATAAGCTTGTGATTGAATGGGCTAGTGAAGAGTTGGGTTAAGCCGCTGCATAAGAGAGATTACGTTTTTATTTTCTCAGAGGTCATGGTGATTGGGCCAGTTGAAAGGCCACGAATGAACTGATGGATGTATGGATTCTTTTCTTGCCAGATAGTCTTGGCATCGCCGATATACAAAATACGTCCCTCATGAAGCATTGCGATTCGATCAGCATAATTAAATACGTCTGGATCGTGAGAAATGACAATAGTGGTTGTTTTGTTTTCATCATGTGTTTTGCGCATGAGTTCATGAATCATGCGAACTGAAATAGGATCAAGCCAGGTTGTTGGTTCATCATAAATCAGAATCTTAGGGCTTCGCATAAGGGTGCGCGCCAGGCCTACCCGTTTTTTCATACCACCAGAGAGTTCTGATGGATGGCGGTGGATAATAGCCGGGTCAAGGCCAACTGCTTGTAGTTTTGCTTTTACCTTGGGAAGTATTTCTCGTGCAGAAATTCCTTGCTCCAGAAGGGTAATGCCCACGTTTTCAAATACGGTGAGCGAGTCGAGGAGTGCGGCGAATTGAAATACATATCCACAGGATTCAAATACTTTTGTGTGAGCGCTGGGGTCATTTGGGTCATTAACGGTTATTCCATCAACAATGACGGTTCCTTTGTCTGGTGTTATGAGGCCGACCATTTGCTTTAGAAGAACTGATTTGCCTTCACCTGATCGTCCAATGATAGCGAGAAACTCCCCATCAATCACCGAAAGATCAAGATTCTTACTGATGACTTTTGAGCCAAATGACTTATGGAGATTGATGAGTTGGACGATGGGTGGCTTTTTCATAGGGAATTGGAGATTGAGGTGAGAATATAATCGGCAATAAGTGTTGCGAGCGATGCACTTACTACGCTTTGTGTGGTTGCAATACCCACTGCGCGGGCACCGCCACGAGTCATGTATCCTTTAAAAGTTGCAATGCTGCCTACTAGAAATCCGAATACTATTGATTTAACAAGTCCATGAAAAATATCTGCAACCACCACATTTTTTTGGATAGAGGCGATGTAGAGTTCGTGATTCACTTTTAAGCAGCCAACCGCCACGATATATCCTCCAATGATCCCACAGAGAGAGCAAAAAAGTGAGATGAGAGGCATGGTGAGTGTTGCTGCTACAATGCGCGGCACAATGAGGTATTGTTGGACATTAATACCAAGAGTCTGCAGCGCGTCCACTTGTTCGGTAATTTGCATAGTGCCTATTTCTGCAGTAATTGCTGAGCCTGCACGTCCGGCAACCATAATTGAGCTCAGAACAGGCCCAAATTCGCGGACCATGCCCATAAAAACAACAGGGCCAATAAATTCAAATGCTTCAAAGCGACTCAGGCCCAAATGAGTTTGCAGTGCAAGCACTGATCCTACCGACGCGCCGGTAGTCATCACCACCAGCAGCGAATTGACGCCGATAAAATTTGAATGAGCAATAAGTTTTGAAGTACTTACTCCTTTTTCTATAAAGGAGCGAAAAGCGGCAAGGAGAAAAAGAGCAAATACGCCGCATTGATAGACAACTCTTTGGGAATAAAGCCCCAACGTGTTAATCGAATGTATTACCATATAAGCTCTCTTTGGAGCAGAGGTTTATTACTCGGCTGATTCCTCTGCTGGTGCGACTGGCGCCGGTAACGTTTCTTGTGACACAATTACACGAGACGAGTCAAGTTGTCGCATTTTTAGAACGGTCAACCCTAATGAACCGAGCAGAAAGATAGCGCCAAACATCCAGGTAATTTTTTGGAAAAATGTTTGCCCGCCAGATCCACCGAATAATGCTTGTTTGCTACTGTTAAGACTGCCAAGACCCATATCGCCTTTGCCTTGTTGGAGCATGACGAGGATACCTAAAATAAAAGCGAAAAAAATGAAGAAAGACATAAGAAGCGAAATAATCATATTCGGGACCTTTGTATTAAAGCTAATGTACAAAACCAAGGCCAACAGTCTACTCATTTTTTCTTCTTATTCAAACATTACGAGTAAATTCTGCCTAAAATGGAATGTCGAGTGAAAAACTTCGGTGCTCATCATTCAAAATTCTTGTTCTTTTTGGCGTATCAGATATGTTACCCCTATTCTAAGTTCTGTTAGCACACCGCTTCATGGGGGTTTCTATGAATATACGTTTTTTTCTTTTGAGCTTTGCTTTTTCAGCCCCATTGTGGGGAAGTGGTCCGCTAGTGAATCGCTATATCCCTTCGTTCTGTATGACCTCCACTGATAGAATTATGAGTACTAATGCTCGGCCAACCGTAACAACAACAGTAAGTGCGGGTCATGCATCAAAAGGTTCTCCCTTATTTAACCAATCTCAAGAGATGTATAGATTTGATGGTTTAATGGAGATGGGTGGGTGGTATGATTTACATGAATTAGTTGCCTCTGCGTCAGAAGCGTTGCCCACCTTTGTTTCTCCGTTTGTCCGTGAAACGGGTGGAAGTGCGCTTGCGTCACGGCAACTGTTGTTTGGGGCCCAAAGTAGTATTTCGTTGTATGGTCTTGATATAACAGCGCGCGTGCCGCTACGGCATGGATTTTCATGTGGTGCATCTTTGCCTCTCTGGCATGTAGAAGCTCGACAGCGTTATCAATTCCCTGTTGCTGCTGCCGACCAAACCATGTCTGATTCTATTCCTCAAATTGAACAAGCTCATCGATTCCGCCAAATGGTGCATACTGACTTGGGAATGATACAGAAAGATTGGATTGTGAATGTGTGTGGAGATGTCAGTGGGTGGGTTGAGTACGTAAAGACCTGGTCACGCGTGTGGCTGCTCCGGACCATTCAATGCGGAGGTCGTCTTTTAGTAAGCGCTCCTACAGGGGCAAAGAATGATACACATTATCCTGCATCATTTAATGTAGGTAATGGGCGATCGTGGGGGATTGCTTATTCGCTTCTTCCTCGATTTGAGGTAAAAGAAGGAATGTGGGTGCAGTTACCATTTACTATTACCGGCCAGACTCCTGCAGAGCAGATCCAGAGGCTTCCTGTGTATGCGGAAGCAGCACAGTTTGGCGCTCTTATTTCCCCAGTGCGTGTCTCTCCGGGGGTAAGTATTTCGTGCGAGCCATCTTTTACGCTGCAACATTTTATTGATAATCTTCACCTCTCGTTTGGGTTTTCATGGCTTAAACATTATAGCGACACCCTTGTCGATGCTCGAAAAAAGCCTCTTGTGGAGAGTTATTTAACACGTAAAACAATTCCAGAAAACTCATTTGGAGGCAATGCTCGCTACAATGACGCGCAGCGCATGCTTGCGGCTCAGCGAAATATGAAAAAGAGTTATACTGGGTGGCATCGAATGTATTTGCTGTTTACCGCGCAGTATGAGCTCGGCGATCTATTCCCTCGTATGCGCTATGCACCGGTATTGAATTTAGGAATACATTATTGCATTAGCAATTCTCATGCAGCGAAAATGCATCAAGTTTCTGCTGGGCTGTCTTGGCGGTTTTAGCGAATTTGTTTCATAAGTAGATTGATCCACTGTGTGGTTTGCGCAAATTCGTTTTGAATGTATGATGGGTCAAGTGTTTTTTGTGGGAAATATAATGAAAGTCCACGAGCGCGCGAGAGGTAGCGGCCAGTACAATTTTGTACTACACATGCATTAAGGAGTTTTATTCCTTCAGTGAGCGTTGCATGAAGGCTTGTGATTATCGTTTGATTAATGCGAGGCGCCGGGGTTGGTTTGTTGTAGGGGTTATCAAGTGCATATTGAGTAACCTTTAAAAGCTCTTGATAGAGAGAATGAATGTCTACATAGTCTGCAAGGCTAAACGAGAGAGTTTGGCTACGCGCTTGATGAATAAATAATTTCATGCGATCCGGGTCTTGGGTATGACCTTGTACGAGAAGTTGGGCCATGCCATCGATGTTGTTTTTGAGCTCCGCTATTTTGCTTAAATCAATACAGGCCTGGGTAAAATAGCTTGTTCGGTTGGTGTAATAATTTTCATATGAGGTAACAATATATTGTCCGAGCTCTTTGGGAGTTATTGGTTGTGTCGTAAGTTTTTCAATAATGGCTCCATATGGCCAACCATGCGCAAATTCAAATTCTTCTGATGCAACAAAATAATCAACGTACTCTTTGATTTGATTCGCAATTTCCATCATACCCATCAGGCAGGCATCCATGCCTACGAGATCAATTTTTTTCCCACCTAAAAGGGTTTGGGAAATAGTTTTGAGCGTTTCCTGTAAATCTTCGGTGGATAAATAGATATTGCGTTCATCGTCAAATAAAATGCTGCGATCTATAGGAATGCTATTGCGAGATGCACGTGAGGTGTGAATAGTCTGTGTATCAGTATCGTTGAGTGGCGATCTCCAGCTATTATTCATAACTTGTGTGTATGGCTTATTATTGGTTTCTAATTGCGGGCTGATGCATCCATATCCGTGATTCCAAAAAACAATGGCATATTTTTTTGCGGGATACTTAGTTATTGCCCATTTTGCAGTACTCAGAACTTCTTCAGCGATTGTAGCATTTTTATGCCGGATTTCCACAGAGTCTACCACGCACGCACCTTGTTCAACTTTGTATCGCCACGACTTATCTCCTGTTTTATGGAGATCAACTAAGATATTAACATTCGGTGTCGACCCCCATTTCATCATATCCTTCATGTTTTTTTGTGCAAAACTTTCAAGGTTGTTGCTTGCTTGAACCAAGATTAAAAACGTGTACTCCGCTTCTGTTGCTGGAGGCGATATTGCGCGTCCTTGTTTGCTGGGGGTGTTTTGTTTGTGAGGCACAGGGCGTTCATGGGAAAAAAAATAGCCATGATCGTTTGCGCCTGGATATATTTTGGCGTATGAAAACATCAGGAAGAAAATAAAAAAACTTTTTTTTGCTGCTATTTTCATATCGCCCCATTTTGTCGTAAAAACAAGAAAAAACTCTTTGCTGCGATGTTTTTATCGCTGCGAACCTTTTAAATTAGTATAATTAATTTTCAGGCAGAAAATGAACGATCAGGCAAAAAAGCTTTTATTTGTCGCATCTGGTCGTACAATGAGGCGTGTGGTATACTGCGGTTCTTTTTTAAATTTTTCTCTTGATAGATAAGGAACTCTAGGTATGAAGTCATATAATCATGAGCATATTGAAGCTAAATGGCGTGAATTATGGGAAAAAACACCGTTCCTTGCTTCTGATATAGTTGATCGAGATAAGACCTATTATTGCTTAGATATGTTTCCGTATCCTTCTGGCTCAGGGCTTCATGTGGGACATTGGAAGGGGTATGTATTTTT
>JBAXGS010000032.1:0-7387 GCA_037139275.1 bacterium
CGGGAGCGCCAGTTGCTTTAGAGGGGATGGTCGAGGACGGTGACGGGTCAGGTGGTGCTGCGGCTGGACTTGTGACTGGTGGAGAGGGGGTGCCAGGTGTTGCTGATGGTGTGCCTGTGTTTGGGCCAGCAGGTGAAGAAGATGATTCTGGTGTTGGTGATCCTGATGCAGCAGGTGGAGCTGCTGGAAATGGCGAAGCGGAAGCACCAGCGGTTGCGGCTCATGTTCTGCCTATCAATAGTGTAGATGTGCTACAGAGATTGGATGCTGTTATAGATCCACTTATAGCTGAGCTTAGGCCTTTAATTGAGGAAAGACGGAGAGATCGAAGTGGCATTTCTCATTCTGCGCATACAACGAAAAAAATGACTCAAATTAACGTACTTATAACCGATTGTAGTCTGTATTGCATTCAAAGCGCAGCAAAAGTACGAGATACGATTATTACTAATATTGTAGGCAATACTGTTTCAACCTACGTTCAGGATTATGAGACCTTAGATCTCGTATTTCAACACGTTATTGATAAGTTGCGGCTATTGGTTCGTCCTATGAATGACTTGGGGGTTGCAAATTTAGCAACTGATTTGGATTATAAAACGCATGAGAACATTCATCTTACCAACACGATTAGCTCCTTGGTAAAGGAGCGCAATAACATGACAATTCAAGTGCAAGAAATGTTACAGCGGCAGCGAAGAGTGCCTAAAACGAAAGAAGAACGCGATGCGGAGCATGCACATGAGCTTGCGATGCAGGACAGAGCATTGCCAATTCAGGAGGCCCTTGGTCGCGATAGAAATGAACAAGAGGCAAGGGCGGCAGTTCGTTCAGCAGAAGTAACGGCCACTGCGCTTACTCATCGTCATACAGCTACTCTGAATGCGGTTAATAAAAATATAAAGCTTGCTCTTGCTGGCGGGACAGCCTCTGCGGTATTACTAGTGACCGCTTATTTGGCTCTTCGTAAGTTATTTGAAGACAAGCCTTCTATTATTGAGGATGGGGATACTTCTATTGGTACGTGGTTTAAAAAAGCAAAGTATCCTGAGCCTCATCTGGATTGGCTTATTTTGAGTCCTGAGCTTGAACAAGCAGTGCGTAGTAAATTTATGGGTATGGCGTTTGCCATTATGAATAAGTTACCATTAAGTAACATGATTTTTTATGGGCCACCAGGGGTTGGAAAGACCATGGCAGCTGAGCAATTTGCTCGTGATCTTTCCAAGCGAGGGCTTGCTGATCATATTATTATTAGAGGACCTGCGTTTAGAAGATTACCTTCAGTGAGCGCGGCAGTGAATGCATTGGCTTCCATTATTCGATTTGCACGTAAGTCGTATGAAAGAACAGGCCGTCCTGTCATACTTATTTTTGATGAAGCAGAAGCATTGTTTGCAAATCGACTTGATGCGGCATTGTCTGATGCTATGACTCGCAATTTAGTACCGACTATGACTTCATTAATTGGTGCGGGAATTAGTGACTGGCTGGTTACCATTCAATCAACGAATTTAGTTACATGGCTTGATCAAGCTATTATTGATCGAACTGATAAATCTAATCGGATTAGATTTCCGCTTCCTGGTCAGAAAGAAACAGAAGTGTTGCTGAAGTTATATCTGGAGAATAATTTAGAAAAAAAAGGGTTTACCTTAACTGAGGAATTAAAAGAAAACATTCCACACGTAGCGTCGCAGATAAAAGGATTGAGTGGGCGGCAAATTCAATCTATGACCGCTCAGAGTATTTATCATTTATTAAATACTGATACGACAGAGCTGACGCTGCCTGTGTTTAAAACAGTTGTTGATGCTTCTCAAAAGCAGGAAGATTTCTCAGCCTTTTAAATCAGTGTGGTGAGCAGGGTATGTCTTATTTTTTGAAAAGCGATTTAAACGCGCGCCAGAGATGTGTTATACCATCAGTAACTTCTACTGCTATACCGTTGCTTCTTTGTACTTCAAATGGTTCGCTTCTCGTGTAGCTTCGGTCAAAAGTTTCTGTAGGCTGTGCTGCAAGAAGCTTTCCTAGCGCCTGTGCATACTCAAGGTCGAGAGATGCATCAGTATTCGTACGAACATCATCAGGATACTTTTGTTTATAAGAGTCTGCCCTCTCTTTACTTTTTTTGAATGCTTTCGTGAAGCATTCGCGTGTGTGTAAGTCTATTTTTGCTCCATACTCAATTAATAATTGAGCGTTGTGCCAATGCTCTCTGCTAAAAGCTAACTCCAGGGGTGTTTTGCCTGAAGATGGATCAATTGTATTGACATCAAACCAGCTCTCAAGAAGGGTCCTGAGAATCATAGTGTTGTTGTCAGCGGCTTCTACGGCATAATGCAGGGGCCCTTTATAGCGCCTATTGTTTTTACTTGTATGTACTATAAGTAGTTTGAGTATGTGTAAGTTGTCGCAGTGGTCATGCCAGATGCCTCCCGTCATAGTATAGATATCAAGAGCGGTTAAGCCGTTGTTGGTTCTTATATCTGAGTTGGCACCCTTATCAATCAGCCACTTGAATACTGAATATGGCATATGCACAGCAGATGCTGCAGCGTGAAGGAGCGTTGCTCCCTCACTGGTTTGATGGTTTATGTCATATCCCTTGTTAATAAACAATTCGAGTATGTTCTGCGCGTCAGGGTGAAACTGTTGATACTGTACTTCGTCGTTCCGAGTTATACGGTAGAGACCAAGCCCCAGTATGGCAGCAATAGCCGGCGTTACTCTGTGAATATCTTCTCGATAGAGGTCTTGGGGGCTTGCTTTGCTAAACTCTTTGCTAATCCTGGAAAGAACATCTGTGTACTTAATTTGTGCATGTTTAAGATCCTCATATATGAGGATTTCACCCTTCTGAAGTATTTTGGGGTATGCGTACGCGTACATGGCGGCGTCGTGTGTTGCTTTGTGATAAAAAAGATCGTTCAATAAGTCATACCACTTGGGGTTTCGTGATCGAATGGTATGCGTTCCTATAGTCCAATCTTTTATGCGGAGGGCAGCCCTATCGGTTACGGAGAGCAGTCCTTTAATACTCTCATGGTCTCCAGCGTATTCACCAATTTGTTTGAGCATTCCGTCCAGTAATCCTGCGTTTAGTTTTGACAGAAAATCAGGAGGAAGTTTTTGCAGAAGAGTGGCAAGATCGATTACATCATCTGCATCGAATAATTTTTGTACATCCGCGTCTTGTAGCGTACGTAGAGTACTACTCTTTTTTTCTAATGCGCTGAGTGTTCCCTCAAAATCAATCAAGTCATCAATCTTTCTATCAGAATCAGAGTAGGCCGCTGGACCTGTCATTTTGTAAGGTGCGTGAGTATGATGAGCAAGTGCCGGTTCTATTTCAGCTAATGATGGTTGCTGTGGTTTTAAAAGATCTGTAAGCGCTTCAAGGTCTGACGAAAGCTCAGGATGCGTTTTTGCATATTGGCGTACTGTTTCTAAGAATGAGCCGTCATCATCTCTGGCCACTTTCCGTAACGCCTGTATCAGTTTCTTTCTATTAGGTTCTGCAAAGATAGCGGCAGAAGATGTTGAAGCACGTATATCGCCATCACTATCTGCAGAGTCTCCACTGCCTGCACCCGCACCTGCACCTGTGCCGGCTCCTGCATATGCTCTGCCATCACTATCTTCTTCGGAAAGACCGGGGCCGCCAGCTCCAGCAAGTTGACCTGTGGACGTGCTATCGGTTTTTACCCCGTAAGAAGTAGCAATTTTCTCTAATTGCCTGATTGCTGCTTCAAGGTCTTCTTCAGTATCAGCCGTGGCTGTAGTACCACTTTTAAGAGCTTGTTTAAGAAGGCTGCTTATGCTCTCTGAGGGGAGTTCTTGCATGGCATGTTCTATTATTGCTGAGCCCAGTTTGGTATAGGCATCTGGGTTTTGAGTGAATGCTTGCGTAGCAGCTCTCAGGATTTCTGCTTGTACAAGAGAGGGGCTGTCTGCGCTGGTGGCTGTAGCACCATCCGTAAGGGCTTGTTTAAGAAGGGCACTCATATCTTCTGGTAAGGGGGCTTTCGTGGCGTATTGTGCTATTTCTGCGCTTAGTTTGGTATATGCGTCTGGGTTTTGAGTGAATGCTTGCGTAGCAGCTCTCAGGATTTCTGCTTGGAGCTCAGAAGATCCTTCTGCTGCAGATGCCGCACCCCTTTGAGTAGCTTGGGTAAGAAGATCTCTCATGAGTGTATCGGGCATAGCACTCAGGGCTTGTTTTGCGAGCTTTGCTCCTACTTTGGCATATTGTTCTGGGTTTTGAGCTAATACTTGTCCTGCAGCTTTGAGAAATTCTTCCTGTAGGCCAGACGAGCCTTCTGTTGCCGATGCTTCGCCGTTGTGAGTAGCGTGAGCAAGAAGATCTTTCATGAGTGTATCTGTCACCGAGTTACTTGCTTTCTTGATGATTTTTGCAAGTTCCTCTGAGTAAGCACCAGAATTTTGACGCAATTCTTCTGCTACAGCTTTGAGAAGCTGTTCTTGCAGCGCAGAAGAGTCTTCTGGTGATGCAGAAGAAGAGCCTGGATCTGAATTTGTTGCTAGTTTACTAACTAAATCAGGAGTAATGTGCTGGCCTACTTTTTCGAGTAGTTTCTTTTTAGCGTTTACGGGAAGCGCCTTGCTTACAAGTAGCGCCAGTCTCATGAGCATGTTGCCACCACGGCGGCGAGAAGGTTCTTTTTGAGGAGTTGGTTCATCCTCTATGGACGTTGGTTCAGACGTCTCAGAATGTACACTTTCAGATTCAAGCGGAGATTTCAGCGGCGCGGTCTGAGCATGCCATATCGCTTCTAACTCAGCGAGGCTCTCTTCAATTGATGATACGTCTAGTACTCCTTTATGAGGCCTGGTAAGAGGACTGGTGGTGGAGTGACTTAACGGGTGCTTTGCGAGGTGGCTGGACATATGAGCTTGCCGGTTGTTCTTGGTATATTTTATAAAGAGGGCAATTGCAAGCGTAGTACTTAGTATGCTGCCGCCAATAAGGGTTGCTTGAGCCCATACGGGGAAACGATGAAGAGATTTTGCCGCACTGAAGAGCTCATCAAGCTGGGCAATGCTTTCTGGGGTAAGGGTGGCGCGACGCGTTTTGATAGCTTTATGTGATGCCGTTATAAGGCGGGCAAAATTCTTGGGAGGCGTTGGATTTGTGGCAAGAAGCCAGCCGTAGGTTGCGGTAAGTATCTTTATGATGACATCACGTTCGGTGCTTGCTGGTTGGCTTTCTATATCGTGCAGCAGATCTTTATAGCGGTCTGCGAGCAGAATTATGCGGTCAGTTTTTTTGTTTCTCACCTGAGTGGTGGGCGTTGGTGCTGGTTGTTGTAATTCTCCCTGCAGAAGAGGGGAACTTATGGCTATAAAAATGGCAATGCATTGTATGAGTATCATTAGAGTACCACAGTGTATGAGTAGAATGTATAAGTTTTTATACTAACTATAAGTGTATTGTGAGATAAGTACAGCATATTTTTTCATAAAATGAGTTGGTTAAAATGAATGAGGCATTGCGTCTAACCTTTGTTTACTGTCTTCGAGGTCCCTTTTTAGTTGCTCTAGTTTCTGTTGACCTTCAGGAGTGAGAGTTCCGTCTCGTTCCAATGTTTGTATTCTTGCGTCAAAGTCCGCCAGCTCTGCTGCTGTATATTTCGGAGGAGGTGTTACTCCTGCTGGTTGAGGTACCGAGCCTGAACCAGAAACAGTATGGTGAGGGTTCGTGGGCATGGCGGGTGGTCCGCTTGGGCTATCTTGTATTGTCTGCTGTTGAGGGTTTGACGTATTGAAGGCGTGAGAATGAAGTATAGCGAGAGAGGCAAGTGTTGCAAGTGTTGATGCGCCTACAAGACATCCTGCTGTAGTGTTTTTAGGCTGCGTGTGTATAAGTTTTGAAAGCATTATAAGAGAGGTGAGGTGCTCTGTAAGTTCAGGAGTAAGGTCGTTTTGGTATATTTGTATCTGCGTGGTAAATGCTGCAACGTGCTGAGCAAATTGTTGTGGTTTTTTAAGAGGTGTTTCATTGAGCCATTCATAGGTTTTAATAAGCTCCTGCTCTATTTCATGGCATCCCAGGTTTTCTTGATGCGCACTAAGCAGGGTGCGTACTTTTGTGTAAAGTTCTTTAAGGGCTGTTAATTCGCGTAATAACGGTTTTTGTATCGCTAGAGATTTTGGCATGGCTGCTTGCGGTTCTTCCGTGTGTGTTTCTTGGCAAGCAATTCCACTACTGAGCATAATACAAGATAATGCACATCTAATTATCATTTTCATAAAAGCCTATGTTGCTTGAGGGTTGCGTTTCTTTTTAAAGAAGTCTTTTCGCTCTTTGAGGCTGGCTCCCAGTTGCTGACTAAAAGAAAGTCGATCAGCAGTGAGGGCGGCGGTGATTGTTTGAGGAGGTGTGTGTGGCTTACTTTTTTGACGCTTTGGTTGATCGTTAGTATCTGATGGAGGTCTATCGCGATAGACATAGACAGTTTTTACAGAACTGTAGGGGGTTATACCAGTGCGCTCATATTTGGTAATGGCTTTTGTAAGAGTGTCTTCAAGTGCTAATACACCATGCTTTTTTGAGACTGATGTGGTGATAGTGTTTTTGAGGCCAAATGCTAGTAATAAACTGCCCACAAAACCAATGCCACGGACAGTGAAGTTTTTGCATAACGTTAACAAGCTTAGTGCTTGCGAGCCACCAAAGGCGATACTGAGGCCAGCAAGTTCTCCTTTGCGTCTGCTTTGGCGTACTGTCTCCCAGTCAAGTACCGCTAACTTTGCAGTAAAATGTGGGTTGTGGAGAAGTGTAAAAAGCATGTCGGCATGTTGTATGTACTGTGAGTATCTCTGTACGTGCTGCGAAGCGCGCTGGAGCGACTTTAAGGCCCATGTGAGCATAAACGGTATTTCTAGTAATGCCATACCGTAGGGAATGGCACTGATTGCTGATTTAATTGTTTCCATGGTAATACCAGCGTGAGTCTCTAGTAGCTGTGTGAGTATATTGCCCTTGCCTGTTGTGTTCTGGAGCAACAAATTCGCTAAAGGAAGTTGTTCTTGGATGGATGAAGTAACCGCGGTTTTTTTATGAGCCAAATTTTTTAGTAGTTTGGTGTGTGCTGTATACGTAAGATGGAAACTGAGCCCGGTAACGGGTGCGGCAAGGATTTTCCATAATAATTCATTAACATGGTGTATACGGGCCGCTTGCATGAGCTTTTGTCTAAAAGTTTCTACTGTGGGCTGAATAAGGGCGTCGGCGAATTGTAACTGTGCAGCTGAGGTGAGCGCGGTGTCGATCCGTAAAATTTGAAAAAGCGCCATCCCTAAAAATAGTTTGGGGAGCTGTTTGGGTTGTTCTGGTTTACTATCACTGCTGACCAGAGGATGG
>JBAXGS010000033.1:0-7351 GCA_037139275.1 bacterium
GTTACTAAAAAAAGATGTATCAGTTGCGCTTGTTTTAAAAAATATACTGCATCGGGAGCTTAATATGCGTTTTAAGATCAATGAAAAAGTTGTCTATCCCTCGCACGGTGTCGCAGTTGTTGAGGATATTATTGAGAAACATGTCGGCGGCTCCCCTATGCAGTTCTACAAGCTTTCGTTTATGTATAAAGATATGACTGTCCTCATTCCGGTTAACAATACTGGCCAGACCGGCGTGAGGAAATTAAATTTACCTCATGTTATTGATACAGCCCTTGCTGACTATGCAGTATCTGTTATGCAGCAACGATACAATGATCTTGATATTATCCCTATTGTATGGAGTAAGAGACAGAAAGATTATCAATCACGCTTACAAGCGGGCGATTTTGTAGGTGTTTTGGGGATTTATCAAGAGCTATCATACATTGGACAACACAAAGATTTGTCGTTTGGTGAAAAAACTTTGTTGCAGACAACAGAAGAAATTCTTTCTCAAGAAATGATGATTGTTAAAAATATTGATCGCTCGGCTGCATTAGAATGTATTCGTGCTCCTTTCAAACAATTTATTGGTCAATATGCAACAAGTCAGCATGGATCTGCTAATTCAGCGTCATAGAGTTATTATTATTGCAGGTCCTACTGCGTCTGGAAAAAGTGATTATGCGCTTTCTCTTGCGCGTCGTATTGGTGGCGAGATTATTAATGCCGATTCTGCGCAGATGTACACCAAAGTCTCTATTGGTACCGCAAAGCCGCTCGATTGGGCTTCCAGTGACGTGCCTCATCACTTATTTGATATCTGTACTCAGCCGGTCGATTACGATGTCGTGCAGTATCGTGAAAAGGTTATATCGCTTGTCTCAGCTATTCAAGCGCGAGGCAATATTCCTATCTTGGTTGGTGGGTCGCTCTTTTACATTAAATCATTATTATTTCCACCTCAGGGGGTTGCCAGTGATGTGGCTGCAATACCTTTGGCTGTTCGTATGCTTTCTACGCAGGATGCCTGGGATCATTTGCATTCTATAGATCCAGAGCGCGCGCAGCAGATTCATATGCATGACTCGTATCGGGTGACCCGTGCGTTGGCCATTTGGTATGATGCTGGAATTAAGCCTTCGCTCCTTGTGCCTCAGTTTTCACCGCCTTTCCCTATTTCTTTGCTATTTCTCTCTCCGTCGGTAGAAGTTCTGTATGAGCGTATTAATCAGCGAACGCTGCATATGCTACAAAACATGGGTTGGATTGAGGAAGCCCGTAGGCTTATGGCTGAGCCGAAGTGGAAAGACTTGGTACTCAAAAAAGGGTTTATTGGCTATCCGGCGCTGATGCAGTGGATTGAAGCGGGCGAGCCTGCCGCTGCGATGGCTGAGCTCGTTGCCCACATTCAGCAGGACACGCGAAATTACGCAAAACGGCAGCGAACGTTTTGGCGAAGTTTTTTGAGGCAGCTTGAGTCGGTGAGTACGAATGGGCAGTGTGTGTTGCGTGAAATATCATAGATATTCTGGTTTCTTTTTTAACAATATTTGTTTCTGTTACTTTACTCATGGGGTTGTTGCTTTGAGCTGGGGGAATCTATGAAGAAACTAGTCTTTTTTATTGTAGCGTTTTTGTGTGCCGGCACAGGTAACACTCTGGTGGCAGGCTCACCAAAAATACCGGCTAAAGCTTCTTATAGTTTTACCTCTCTGAGGAGCTTGTATCAGGCAGCGAGAGGTATTTTGCTTGATGAAGTCGGTGAGAATGCTCCGCTCCTTGCCCGGCTTGATAGCACCTATGCCTGGCTGCATGACTTTCTTCCCATTCCCAAGTCATATCGGTCTGAGCACAAAGCTTTTGACGCACTATTAAAAATAGCGCGCACTGAGTTATCTCCTGAAACCAGCCACGCACTTACTGTATTACAGCGCGCGGGGAAAAAGAAATTAGGGTTTACTGTAGGTGCCAAGGTGGGTATCGGCGTTGCAGTCTGGGTTGCCGCTACGGTTGTGGCGATAGCCTCATTGTTGTATTTTTTGAACAAGATACGGGCTGCGGCCCCGCCGCCTCAATGGAATGCGGCCCCGCCGCCTCAAATGCGTGGGCTTCCGGAGTTGCCTGATATTTTCTCGGCGGTAGTGAGTAATAATGTAAAGGACCTGGCGTCTGTTTTGGCACAAGAAATAACTAACAATCTACCTAGAATTGGTCCTGCTGTAAGCATGACTCGCCAAGAGGATCCTGAGAAAAAAGCAGAAGAGGCGGGTGAAATTAAGAAAAAACTAGAAAACGCTTTAGAGGCTCAGCTAAATTCTAACAGCCAACCGAAAATATCTTGGCCGAACATCTGGGCTGCTCTTAGCTTTGGCTCTCCCCCTGTTTTTTTTGCTTTGCCTCAAGGGCTTGTGGCCGTTGAAAAAGCCAGTGGGATGACACCACTCCACATGGCTGCCTGGGGCGGCCATATCAAAACGATGGAAGCATTACTTAAGTTGAATGCTTCTGTGAATGTAGTAGATTGCTTTCAAGCAACTCCTCTTTATTTAGCGGCTGCGAAGGGGCATCTTGAGGCTGTTAAAATGTTGCTTGCATATGGAGCGTCTTTGGACGCGAAAGATGATAATGGTAAGACTCCGCTTCAGAGAGCGAAAGAATGTAATCATACCGAGGTTGTAGAATATCTAGAAGGTTTCGGTATGAGGTAAGAAGCGACGGATCATTTGCAAAAAATAATTCACTCCTTTAGAATGCACGTTCGTTTTACTAGCACCCGTATTCTGGAGGATGTAGTTGTGCTTTACTCAATTCGCAAAGGCCTTGGTAAGTGGAAATTAATGTTGTGGCCAATTGTTATCTCAATTGCCGCGTCTTCATTAACCATGATTAGTCGATCAAAACAAACAGCAACTGTCCTTTCTGTTAATGGCGATTCTGTATCATATAAAGTATTTACCTCTCGTCTCAGAGAGTTTCAAGAACAAGTTAATATGCGACGCAACGAAGCCCGTTCTCGTGGAATTCCGGTTGATTTTTATTTGCAACTTAGTGGTCTGTCTGACCCTATGCAGTCAACACTTGATGTACTTGTACGTGAGCGTACTATAGATGCAGTGTTGCGTCCGTTATGGTTGAGTTTGCATGATGAAGTTGTAAGCAAAGAAATCTTAAAAAGTTTACCGGCAGATTTTCTCGATGCTTCGGGTAATATTAATATGGAGCTGTATCGCCGCATAGCTCAGGCGCAACAATTAACTGTTGTGGATATTGAAGATCGCAAAGAAGAAGAAATGCAGCGCTCATTATTTGATGAGTTTGTGAAAGACGCTGCGTATCTTTCATCTAAACAACGTCATAGTTCTCTTGCTACTACCCTTATTAAGAAATCTTTTAGCGTGGTAAAGCTGGCATTTGATGCTATTAAACGATCAGTATCTTTGGACGATTGTAGTAATGCGGAAAAAGAATCGTTTTATGAATCAAATAAAGAAAATTACCGGGTAGCAGAAAGCCGTAGTTTTGCGTATTGGGTGGTTTCGCCGAGTGTTGCCGAAAAGAAGGTAACAGTGAGTGAGGATTCACTTGTTCAGTATTATCAAAAAAATAAAAACACTATGTATCGGATTCCGCCACGAGTAAAGGTGCGGCACATTTTAATTTCTGCTGAAACAGAAGGAGCAAAAGCGCTTGCGGATGATCTTTTTGCACAAATTAGCAAAGATCCTTCTGTGTTTGAAAAGCTGGCCCAAGAACATTCTGCAGATAAAGATACGGCGCATGTAGGTGGCGTGCGAGACTTTTTTTCACGAGGCACTTACGATAAAGCTTTTGAACAAGCGGCGTTTCGTTTGAAAAATGCGCAAGAGTTGGCTCCAGTAACTAAAGTAGATGCAGGCTTTGAAATTATTCAGTTGGTTGAGCGTATTCCTGCCACAGAAAAAGCATTTGCCGAAGTAAAGCAAGAAATTGAAGAAACGGTGCGTGCTAAAAAAGCTATGGACTGGATTCGCACTCATCTTGAAAAAATTAAAAAAGATGCGTCCGCAAACCAAGATGCGATAAAAGAAATTACGTCAACTGCCGAGTCTCATAAAGAGATCAAAGCGGTACAAGAATCAAAAGCAAATTCGCATTCGCTTGAAGGTTTGATTGTAAAGAATGGTTTCACGCTTCATGCCATAGATAGTTACAGCTATTTTACGCATAACGATGCACATGTCTTGGTTCAATTGAAAGCAAAAGAAGGTTCATATATTCAGCCATATAAAGAAGTAGTTGCTGATGTAGAGCGCGATCTGCTTGAATTGAAGGCAAAAAATCATAGCAAAGAACTGGCGCAATCATTGGTTGCTGCAGTGCGTGCTGGTGCTTCATTAAAAACAATTGCGCAAGATAAAGATTTGACCTGTGAGACTTCAGACTTTGTACAGGCGACTGATGAAAATAATGGCATATTTAAAGGCACTCGTGGCTTGCTTAAGAAAGCATTTGGGCTTACTGGTCCAGACCAAGTGGTCTTGCATTTTGTCGGAAACGATGCATACTTAGTAACCTTACATGATGTAGACCAAACATCTGCTCATGATGTTGAAACAGCACTTGAAGCATTTGGCACATGTGAGGATGCTTTGAACGAAGAATCTTCTGTGCTTTCGCAGGCTTTTATCTCCTCCTTGCTGCGTAATGCACGTGTTGAATTTGACCAAAAACTTTTAAGTCATCCTCAACAAGAAGAGTCCGTTCCTTATGATATCTAAATGAATTAATGAATATGAACAGCAATATATGATAGGAAAATGATATGCAAGATATGACAAAGGTACTCGCTCAAGAACAGAAAGCACAGGCTCAAGAACAGGAGGCTCGTAAAAAAGCGCTTGAGGTTGTTTTTTCACAAATTGATAAAGCATTTGGTAAAGGCTCGGTTATGCTCTTTGGCCAAAAAGAGCATCCAAAAGTGGCCACCATTTCAACCGGTTCGTTATTAATTGATGAAGCACTTGGGTGTGGCGGGCTGCCTCGTGGGCGTATTATTGAAGTGTTTGGTCCTGAAGCATCAGGTAAAACAACCATTACTCTTCAGGTAATTGCGCAAGCTCAAAAAGCTGGGGGCACTTGTGCATTTATTGATGCTGAGCATGCAATTGACCCTACCTATGCAGCGTCGTTGGGCGTTAATGTGAATGAGCTTATTATTTCTCAACCAGACCATGGTGAGCAGGCACTTGAGATTACCGAGATGCTTTTGCGTTCAGGTGCGGTTGATGTAGTAGTGGTGGATTCGGTTGCAGCACTTGTTCCTAAAGCTGAGCTTGAGGGAGAAATGGGTGACTCTCATATGGGCTTGCAGGCGCGACTGATGTCGCAAGCGCTTCGTAAGCTTACCGCTCTTGTTCATAAGACCAATGCGATTTTGATCTTTATTAATCAGATTCGGCAAAAGATTGGTGGCATGTCATTTGGTAATAATGAAACAACAACTGGTGGTAACGCGTTGAAGTTTTATGCCTCGGTGCGGCTAGATATTCGCCGCATTGCCACACTTAAAAAAAATGATATTCCGTACGGAAATAGAATTGTTGTAAAAGTGGTTAAAAACAAAGTGGCAGCTCCTTTTGCTAAGGTTGAAGTTGATTTAATCTTTGGTCATGGGGTAAGTCGTGAGTTTGACCTACTTGATATGGCGCTGCAAAATGGTATTATAACACAGTCCGGAGCATGGTTTTTCTGTGGCGAAGAGAAATTGGGGCAAGGAAGAGATACCTGCGGTAAACGGCTTCTAGAAAAAGAATTATTTGATAAAATATATACGATGGTAAAGCGAAAGTTACAAGTTGATGGTGCAAGTGAAGGGTAAGCGTCCTTTTGGTCCGCAAGAAAAAAAAGAAATCTCCCATAAACATCTGGTAAATGGGAGTATTAAAGTTCCTCAGCTTCGAGTGATTTCTTCTACAGGTGAAAATCTTGGTCTTATGTCGCGCGCTGATGCAATTGCACGCGCCGAATTTGAAGGCCTCGACCTTGTTCAGGTGAGTGGTGATGCTACTGAGGTAGTTATTGCTAAGATCATGGACTTTGGTAAGTTCCTGTATGAGAAGAAAAAACAAGATGTGAAGGCCAAAAAACATCAGAAGGTGATTCAGATTAAAGAATTGAAGCTCCGTCCTTATATTGAAGAAGCTGATTATCGTATTAAATTAAAGCAATCGGCGCAGTTTTTAGAAGATGGGAAACGGGTTAAATTCACCCTTCAATTTCGACGGGGACGTGAATTAATCAATATGAATGCTTTGGGTACGGCATTGTTTCAGCGAATAGATGCTGATCTTGCTGCACTTTCTTTGGGAGTAATACTTGAAGAAAAAGAGCAACGTGGTAGAATACTGTGGTCCAAAATATACTATCTCAAAGGTAAATAAGCATTTTAAGGGATTTTAATTATGCCAAAAATGAAAACTCACTCTGGAGCGAGCAAACGCTTCAGAAAAGTTGCTGGTGGTTCAAACATCAAGCGCTCTAAAGCGTATCGCAGCCACCATGCGTGGGCTAAGACTACAAAACAAAAACGGGGATTACGCAAAGTGGCCTACTTCTTTAGTGGTGACTTGAAGAAAATTCGTCGTCTTCTTCCAAAATAATCAAGCGAGAAATAGGGATATACCATGAGTCGTATTAAACGTGGTGTGATGACTAGAAAACGTCACAAGAAATTACTAAAACAGACTAAAGGGTTTTGGGGGCAGCGCGCAAATGTGTTTCGCCGCGCAAAAGAAACTCTTCTCAGAGCGCTTGAATTTGCGTTTGAAGGTCGAAAAAATCGTAAACGAGATTTCCGTTCTTTGTTTATCATTCGTATAAATGCAGCATGCCGTACTAACGGAATGTCGTACAGCACCTTTATTTCAGGGCTTAAAAAAGCGAATATTGCATTGAATCGTAAAATGCTTGGCCAGTTGGCTGTATATGAGCCGACAATCTTTACTCTTTTAACGAATGCAGCAAAAAAAGCAAATGCTTGATGTTGACAAGTAGCCCCGACTACGATTTTCCTCTAGAGAGAGAAAGTGAAAGTGCTTTCATCGTACAGAAAGGAAATCGTATGAAGCAGTTACAAGAGTTAGAAAGTAAGGTTAAGGCGATTATCGCTAAAAATAATGAGTTAGCTCAGAATATTGAATTGTTGCTCCAAGAAAATGAAGCACTTGCTGCTAAAATGATTGGGCTTGCGCAAGAGAATGCTGAGCTGTGTGAAAAAGTTGCCGCGTTAGAAACAACAAACGCGGCACTTTCTATTAAATTTGATGAGGCGCAAACACAAGCGATACAAGGGCTTGACGCAGTAGCTCAACGGGATGAATTATCTGCT
>JBAXGS010000034.1:0-7047 GCA_037139275.1 bacterium
ATTGCGAGTCAACCAGTAGCTGACACTTTCATCTGATTGCGGCATACCAAAGTACGTTGTAATACCAAGGCCATTGCAACTCCGACACGCACCAAGCGGTGAGTTAAAAGAAAACAACCGCGGCTCAAGTTCTGGAAATGAAATATTACAGCGAATACACATACGCTCTGCAGAGAACAGTCGTGGCTCAATTGATTGATTGGTTGGAACCACGCGGCATACTCCTTGTGCAAGAGGAAATGCTTTTTCAATTGCTTCTTGCACGCGCACTTCTTCCGCTCCATTCAAAGTAAGCTGGTCAATACACACTTCAATAGTATGACGTTTTGTTTTGGCAAGCATCAATCCAACAATCTCATCTCGATTGGTCAGCCGATGAAGATCTCCATCAATTAAAAATCGATAGTAGCCTCGCTCCACATACCCCTGCAAATCATTAATAAATTCACCTTTTTTCTGAATCGCAATCGGCGCAGTAATCGTTACCTGCATCCCTGCCATTGAACTGAGTATACTTCGCGCCACTGTCTGAGGAGACTCAGCACGAATCTCTTGATCACACTGCGGACAATACGGAACTCCTGCTCGGGCAAACAGCACTCGCAAGTAATCATAAATTTCTGTGATAGTACCAACCGTTGAACGAGGATTGTACCCAACCGTTTTCTGATCAATAGCAATAGCGGGACAAAGACCCTCAATTTTATCGACATCAGGTTTTTTTGATACGCCCAAAAACTGGCGCGCATACGACGATAACGACTCAACGTAACGACGACGCCCTTCTGCATACAATGTATCCAGCGCAAGCGAGCTTTTTCCTGATCCGGATGGACCAGTTACAATAACAAGTTTATTTTTAGGTATCTCAACATTAACGGAACGCAGATTGTGCTCACGGGCACCACGGACAATAATTTTTTCTCGATTCATGCATATTTCCTAAAGAAGTAGTTTTTTTCATACTTCCCAAAAGGTACCAGAGGCACAGAAAAATAGCAAAAAGAGGTCCGTGCATTTGTTACAGGATCCCAACCAAAATTAAATAGACTTACTACTTTCTTGATCCATCGGGCTCAAACAATGCATTAAACGCAGCGCATTCTTGCTTAAGTTGCTCATCACGGTCGTTAGCTAACTTTTTTCCCCAAGCAGATCTATCAACATCTCGAGGCGCAAAAGACAAATGAGAACAGGCGGGCCTCGGTACAGATGCTTTTTTTCCCGGCACCGGCGGCAGAGAAGGTTCTGAAAGCGGCGCAGCAGAATCAGACTGCCATATACGCTCACCTTTTGAATTGAATCCAGGACGCATTTCACGATACCCACGATCTCCTGGACGCAACTCAGGCGCTGCCGCAGACTGAGACGCACTCGGTGCCGATGCAACCTGTTGTTGGCTCAAGACTGCCGCACCAACTTTATACCCACCAAGCAAAGAGACAAGCCCTGCAATTGTTAGTACTAAGGCGCTTACAGAAATGCTATGCTCTGCATCCTCCTCATCCATCTGCAACCGCATACTGCGTAGATTCTTTTTAAGTGCTGCACGAACTTTTTTTAACGTATTTTTTGACTTTGCCAGCTTGTACGCCGCCACAGCACTTCCCACCAGCCCCACAGCGGTCACAGCACCCCAACCGATAGGCATATTTCGCTCAGCACTACCCTGAATTGTTCCTATTACTAGAACACAAGCCAACAAAAATCGGCTTATAGTTTGCATTATCATTTTAGAAAACCCCCACTATGTATACGCATTCAGTATACACATAAAAAGCTGAGTGAATAGAAGAAAACAACAGAGCGTGGCTAGAAACCATTTTAAATGAATGGTTTCTAGCCACGCTCTATAATTATTCTCAGGCACTACTCTGAGGCGAATTCTTTTTTAGAATTGAAGTGACACGCCACCAAAGACGCGGGTCTCTTTGCTTACATTTTTACCAGCAAAACGATGCTGCAAGCCACCATGAATGCTACACAATGAGCTTAATCGATACCCTGCTGAAAGCACTACATCATGGCTCCGTCGACCGGTTCCTGATGTTACCACATCAAGTGCATATTTTTCTGGATTTTCAATTCCTGAAAGATGTGCTTGCTGTTGACCATTGAAGCGATACAGCATCGTTGCAAACATTGGCTTACCAAAACAACGCTCAAAAGTATTCCCCAATTCAAACACGCATGACAACCCTTTATGCATAGTTACGGTATGTACTGTTGATGCAAACTCACGAACTACTGTTTCAGGATACTCAGTAAATGCCGCTCCTCCCAGCCCAATCACATCACAAAATGGAATAGTGCGAGGGAATACTTCAATCATACGATCACCAATATGGCTTACCCCATTATAGCTTAATGAGTATGGCACGCGGGCTCCTTGCCGCGAAGGAAGACTATACCCCACTTGCACCTTCACAAATGGATTAATCAATAATCCTCGGTGCCATGCAAGCCGTGCATGACCAGAAACCATCGTGCACCCATCCCCCAGCGCAGGTTCTGCAAGCGCAACATTATGTGATGTCTTACCGGTGTTAAGCTTTAATTCAATACCAAAATGCGACGCGTCAACATACCGAATTGGCTGATCGTATGAAAGGGTAATACGCATGTCGCCCAAACCAACTTTCTCTTGACGCTTTTCAAACGCAATACCAGTATCTTTTAGTACATGATGCAAAAAGTTATTCATATTACTATACGATTGATAAAACCCAGGAGCTTCAGCGCCTTCTCGTACACCACCCAACGCAGACCGAAGAGTTGCCGTATTCAAACTTGTTGCATCAACTAATGCATCGCGGTTCGCCCGACTAATTTCTGCAATAGGAGCTAAATCAATATTATGCTCTTGCCGAACAAGAGGACAGTCGACATGCAATGACAATTTCTTGTGTAAAAACGAACGGCGATATGAAACCAAAACCTCTTGACGAGAACGTGAGCTCTCAAACGCTATTTCTTGTCCAGACAACAAATATAAAAAATGCCTACTGTTGCTTGCAAGAGGAGCTGCATCACTTACTGACCGAAACACGCGTGCTTCTTCGTGTGCAAGCAATCGGCTTGCAACAAATGCATCTTTTACTAAAAAGGAAGAACGACCAAGCTCAACAACCGATGGATCGCTGGCATTCCCTCTGTCATCAAACCCTTTTGTTGCCCACGCATGACTAAACTGCAGCCCCACTTCTTCATCTGCGGGAGCGGCCACATAGTCCATTACCGGTCTTGTGTCTAAATATCTTTGCCAATCGGTTAACCGAGTATGAAGCCACGGCATCCGTTGCTCTAAAAAACTTTGCTCGAGTGCACTACTCTCCAAACTTGATGCTAATGCAGCACCCTGCGGACTAAACATACCAGTAGTCACTGTTACCATGCTTAACGCCATTATACGGACTATATATTTTTTCATACCTCTCCACTCCTGTTTTTTAATCTATTGAATTCTTTAGCACCCAGCCCAAACTATGCCTTGCTAGTAATCAACGACATTACACATGACATCGTACAATGTCAGGCTGCCAGAGCTACACCGCAAAGAACTATTATTACTTGCTTGAACGCCACCAATATTCATAATCCCATATCCCTCTTCACCAAACGGCATAGAATATAGAATGGAATTGCCTCTACTAATGACTTGAAGACTGAAAAGATTTAATACAGGAACCTCTGAGCGAAACACCGCATTATCAAGTATGAACAGCGATGTTGCATCTGCCGAATCACCAAAAATGGTCGGAGTTTCAGTCTCTGCAGTGTACTGAAACATAATGCCCTGGCAGGTCAATGAAGAAAATTCTTTAACGCGAATGCTATCAAGAGAACTATACGCAAAAGAACCGGAGCCTGTTATAAGAACATCTCCCCCAATGACCAGCTGTCCCCCGGTAAATACTGTTTCACCGCCCAGCTGCAACACACAATCAGAAAACTCAATCACTGAGCCGGCATGACCTTGAATGTGGTTACCACTCAATGCGGTAAAAATAATGTTGTCAAACGTAACCAAGGTATCCAGCTCTACGTACAATACACCATCTGCAAGCGCAAGCGAGTGGCCGCTGCCTCGAAGATACGACGGAGTCTCTGGCATGTCAGGATGCACAACAAAATAAAAGAGAGGAGCAAACTCGGTCACATCTTTGGTCAAACTTATCGTACTGGCTGCAAACTGAACCACCGACCCTTCGCCCAAAGAAATAGCCCCGTCAAAATAACCAACTAATTCAATGCAACGAAACACTACGGTGGTATTATCACCAATAATTAACTGGTTAATGCCTGAATCTGAAAATGTAATTTTTTGCCCCGTCCCCGTTACAATAATAGTTCCGCCTTCTTCCTCAAGAGAACTAATAGTGAGAGTATTGAGAGGAGATAATGCTATATCATTATAGATCGTTGTATCTTCATTAAATACACGCTTTAGTCCACCATGATCAATATAAATACCTTGAGATATATCAAATGAGACCCCATCGGCTACACTTAATGTGCCATTGTTAACCACAGTTCCGGTCAAATAGACATCACCATTCACTTGGAGCGTTGAACCGTCCTCAATCACAATACTTGCTGCTTGATCACCAAAACTAATCGTTGGCTCAACCGCAAGCCCGGTGCAGAGCGCTATTAAAAAGATAAGAAGTATCATACCGACCCTTTACACACAACCTTGAATACCACGTAGCAAGTGTGTAAACAATCATGATTGAACAGGTCAATAAATCTCTAACTCTGATACAAGAGCTCACATCGAGTAAGGCGGAGTCTGTTAAGGAGCAAGCTCTGGAACGTTTGCATATACAACCATCCCACCACTTGCGCTTCCACCAGAACCAATACGTAATGATGCCGATGGACGCACTTCAATAGTCAGATTGTTTGAAGGAGAAATCCCGTCACCAATTTGTATACCTGAATTACCCGGCTGTAAATATGAGATGTGATCAATAATCAAACAACCTTTGGTTAACAAAAGAAGAGACTCCTCACCCTCACAATCATTGCGGCGGAATGTTGCACCCATTAATATAAGTCGTGAACTGCTATCAGTCATAACAAAATTACTGCCCGGCAACCCATGGCAATACACCACTCCGTCCTGCAGCGTTAAAGATGACCCACTCGCTATAGAAAACAGCAACTGTGAATAGTTGTTCAACACAAGCCCTGGCGTTGCCGCAGACACCACGCAATTACCCTTAAAAGTAACACCAACCCACTCAGTAATCACCCAGTCAGCCGCCATGGTAAATTCAACATCTTCAAACACATAATAAGTATTTAATGTACCAGCAAGCTGAGAGCTTGAAAGATTTGCAATACGCCCATTTTTAATGGTTACTGTGGTAAAGCTATCAGGCATAGAGATAAACGAACCTTCAGCAGCCATATCAAGGGTATTGCCATTTAAATCAATGACTAGATTTTGACTCGCCCTCATATACCAGGCACCCTGCAATGCAACGTTTGAATTTAAACGTATAACCGCATCAGAAACAGTCATTGATCCATCAAAAATATTAAACGGTTCACCAATCACATTGCCCGTAATGGTTACAGACTGTACGGCCTGAGGATCTTTAAACGTACAATTTACTAGGTGAAGATTGCTGGTATTAATCATACAATTCAACGACATATTCGTAAAAACAGTATCAACGATTGTGCAATCTAAATCACCCAAATCAAAACCGGCAGAGCCACCTTCACTTAAACCAAAATTAAACGTATTGCCGTTTCCGTTAATATACGCGCATTCAGGAACACCAAGAGGTGATCTGAGTACAAGCGCAGTGCCCTCTGCTATTTCAAAAGGCCCGGTTAGGTTAAGATTTGCAAGCCACCAATCCTGACTGCCGGATAACACGACAGGCCCTTCGGTAAACCCACCTAATGAAAGTCTACGTCCATTACAGTCTAAAATATTACTGCCTCCATCTTGGGAGGTTGTAATTCCTCTGCCCGGAGCAAGCGTCAAATCAGAATCAAGAATAATTTTTGAAACACTGGCCCCTTCTCCTTCTGACGCGCCATCACCTTGCAACTCAATATTTGCATCTAATGTACCCGCAACATCAATACGAAGCGTTGCGCCCGTTGCCACTGTCACACCTGAGCCAGCAATAGTATTCCCCACGCCTCTCAGCATACTCGGATACCCATGGGCACCAGTTGCAACCAACGATTGTGTAACGATTGTTCCATCCATAACTAAGAACTGATCATTTCCAAGCGTTAATGTGTTTGTACCATTAAGAGACCCATCAAACGTAATAGTACGTGGCTGGTATCCTGCATTCTGTATACTAATGGTTGTATTATGACCAATAAGCGGCTCATCCATAATAATTGCTCCGCCTTCAGTCTTAATAGTGCCGCCAGTTAGCTCAGCACCACTCACATCAAGAGATGCGCCCTGCTCTATTATAAAACCGCTCCCATTACCAAAATTAATACCTGCTGACACCTCTCCTGCCAGCAGCATCATACAAAAACAAAGATGTATTATTTTCTTCATATCCCCCCCAAAGATTACGAAACAGTAACAGATTGACTATGCACAATTGGACTCCAAAAGCTCAAGCATCAAAAAAAACAACAAAATAAAAAGGCCAGAGACGTAAAAACATCTCTGGCCCTCCCGGTAAGTAAGATCCGTTTACAAATATTATGCGCCGCCCCCTGCTGCGCCGTACGTTAGAGTGCCAGCACTGGTATCCTGGAGGTCTTCTGTACCATGCGTACCGACAATAATAGTTGCTCCTGGCCGCAACTCAATAGTTAACGAACCAGCAAGCGTCATACCAGCAGCGCCTGGCTGAAAATACGACTTATGATCTGCAACTATTTTCCCTGTCGACAAGGTTAGCAATGTATTTTCAATTTCTGTGTCTCGATAATCAGGGTGCCGAAGTGTAGCGCCAATAAGCTCCAAGGTTGATGTCTCAGAAGCAAGTGTCAGGTCAGTGTCTGACATATGACTATATACGATACCATCACACAACGTTAGTGTTGACAATG
>JBAXGS010000035.1:0-7039 GCA_037139275.1 bacterium
CTCAATCATCGCCAGCTGCACAGAAACCATTTACTCGTAATAAACACTGGTATTTAACGCTCAGTCTCGGTGCTGACTATGCAACGAATGACAAAAAAATACATACATATCCTGAGCGCGGAGATCTTTTAGCATCTTTTGAGCCGACTGACCCTTCCAATAAAGAACAGTCATTACGCGAAATGCAACTTGCGCTGGAACTCCTCAATCCTACATACCAATCACCATCGTCGACTAAAACGACTCAATCACTCCATCTCCTTCTAAGATTGCAAAGGCAACAAACCCCATTCCCTCGCGGCCAATCCCCTGGTACACCTGGTGATCCAGAGGGATAGGAAGACAACGCATATGATCAGCTTGATCTAAATACCCATGCCGCCGATTTTGAAGACGTTCATGACGGGCATATTTCTCTAATATAGTGCGCACGAGTGGTGATTGATAGCTGTAATCCACTATTTTTTCTTTGGTGTGCTGCACTATAAAAAAATAGGGTTTCGCTTCTTGCCGACAAAGCACTATAGAGTATGATTGCTTCATACCATCAAGCCAGGGCAGGTATGGTTTTGGCTTGATCTCTTCTTGGTTTTGAATCATAGGAACATCGCCTGAAATCAGAGCACCGTCGGCTGAGTATACCGTCACCACAGAATCTGGCCGCTTTTGACGAATCTCAATACGAAAATCATAGCTGCCCTTCTCTCGGGACTCTGCGCCGGCAATATACAGCACAACGCCAATACCGCCGGTCGCATCAATTACATCACGCGCATGGAGCACAAAATGAGTACTAAAATATCCATCACCATCATCTACAAGTGAGATACTTTTACTCCAATCAACGGAAGCAGCAGGTGGTTTCAGCATAAAATTTTTAACCGGAGACTCTGGGGCATCAAACGTTGTTATTTTTTTAGCAGAAGCTTTCTGTGCTCTAAACGGGGCAACCGATATGCTCTCAGGATCACTAAATACATGCGTACTTGCCAAACGCCCAATCGTTGCATCCACCGAAAGCACACTACACACTATCACAAGCCCATATAAAGTTTTCATCATTCTGACTCCTTTGGAAACTAAATCGCTTACAAGGATATAGCAGATGAATTCATCCTTTGTGTATACTCTACAAAGTTATTTGAATAGGAAAATCATATGAATATAAAAAAAGCCCTACCACGAGGTATCAGCAGCATCAGAAAAATTCTTGAAGATGGATACCTTTATATAGACGCTCATCTCCTACGCGAGCAAGCGCTGCAAAATCTCGGTCATCACCTTTGGATTTCCTTTGCCACCAGTCTCTTTCATAGCAAGCCCAACAAAGAAACCAAACATGCGCTGGTTGCCTTCACGGTACTTGGCTGCCACATCTGGATGTGCATCAACAATTTTTTTACACAGCGCTTCAAGCTCAGCGGTATTACTGACCTGCTCAAGACCTTTTTCTTTGACAATAACAGAAGCCAATTTTCCTGTCGCAGCCATTTCAGCAAACACCTCTTGCGCAACTTTTGTATTAATCACGTCGGTATCAATCAGCTGAACAAGTTCGCCAAGCATCTGCGCAGAAATAGGGCTCCGTTCAATGCTAAGCTTATGTTCTTTTAAGTAGCCAAGAATGTCACGCAGAACCCAATTGGTAATGAGCTTTGGGTTATTGTAGGTACGACATGCGTGTTCAAAATACGCAGCAACTGCCTGATCTTGAATAAGCACATCTGCATCATATTCAGAAAGTCCAAGCTGATTCATAAATCGTTCTTTTTTTTGAAAAGGAAGCTCTGGCAAAGCAGCGCGAACCCGCTCGATCCATGCATCATCAATACTCACCGGCGCAAGATCTGGCTCGGTAAAATACCGATAATCATCAGCATCAGTTTTAGAACGCATAAACATAGTTTTTTGATCTTTTTCATTCCATAAACGAGTTTCTTGCCGCACTATGCCGCCCGATTCAAGCAACTCAATCTGCCGCTCAATCTCGTAATTAATTGCCTGCACAATAAACTTAAACGAGTTCACATTTTTTACTTCAGCACGAGTACCAAGTTTGGTAGCGGTTTTCTCTTTGACTGAAATATTAATATCAGCGCGAAATGATCCCTCTTCCATATTCACATCGGAAATGCCCAAATACTGCATAACCAGTCGAAGGTTCATTAAATAAGACTTTGCCTCATGTGCATTAGCAATATCAGGCTCACTCACAATCTCAAGAAGCGGAGTTCCTGCTCGATTCAAATCAACCAAACTTCTGCCATCAGCGCCATGAATAGTCTTGCCCGCGTCCTCTTCCATATGAATACGACCAATCCGAATCTTCTTTATATCACCAGAAAGAGTTTCGGCCGGCAACCATCCATTATGGCAAATAGCTACCTCACCTTGGGTAATTTGATAATTCTTAGGCAAATCAGGATATGCATAATGTTTACGAGAAAACTCACTCACTGGAGAAATGCGGCACTGTGTGGCAAGACCTGCCATAACCGCATATTCAAGCACTTTGCCGTTGAGCATAGGAAGCACACCAGGATAGCCAGCACAAATAGGGCAAATATTATGATTCGGCTCTACCCCAAACAGGTTAGGGCACTCACAAAATATTTTTGATTCCGTTTTAAGCTGTACATGCACCTCAATGCCAATAGTTGCTTCATATTTGGGAAATGCAGTTAAAATATTTGGTGTTTGCTCCATGAGCCACTCCCTCTACTAATACGCTGTCGTAGTTACTCTGCGCGGCCAATATTATATTGATCGTGCGCTAATGTTTCATTCAATTCCAGTATAATGCGAGAACCCACTTCTTTCTCAAGTGCTAAAATTGCATTGTACTCATTATGAATAATGTGATGAAAAATATCAGGCGAGAAAACAAACAAATATGGTCCCTTTAACGCTTCTTTAAAGATTCTGCTTTGGCACTTTGCAAGCAACTCATGCGTTAAGGTTGCAAGTGACTTTACATAGCCCAAAGACTTACACGCAGGACAGGCACGCAATAACTGCTGGCTGAGAGTCTTTCCAGACCGCTTACGAGTCATTTGCACCAAACCAAACTCAGAAATCTTAAGTGTCACTGACTGAAACTTATCTTTCTTTTTAAGTGCTCGCTCAAGATGCGCAGACAATTTTTGCCTGTTTTGACTTGAAAACATATCGATAAAGTCGATAACGATAAGGCCACCAATATTACGAAGTCGCAATTGACGAACCACCTCATCAGCAGCCTCCAAATTGGTCTTCAAAATGGTTTCTTCCATATTATCTTTACCGGTATAGCGACCAGTATTCACGTCGATAACCGTCATTGCTTCTGCGCTATCAATCAGCAGAGTACCGCCACACCGCAATTGAACCTTGCGCTGAAGCGCCGCCTCAATTTGTTGATCTATTTCGTATTTTTCAAACAAGCCCGGCTTTGTATCATGGTACAAAAGCTTATCAGCGCTTTCTGGCATTAAATTTTTTATATAGGTAGACACAGTCTGAAAGTCATTTTTATCATCAATAACAATCTGCTGAATGTCTTCACCAAAATGTTCTCGAACCACACGCAAGCTCAGCGGCAAATCGGTAAACAAACATTCACCCGGAGCTGCTTTAGAAAATTTCTTTTGAATAGTAGTCCAGAGTGAAACCAAGAATGCGACATCTTTTTCAATATCACCTGAAGAACGCGACTCAGAAGTAGTCCTCACAATAGCGCCCATTCCTTTTGGCAAGCAGCCAGTCAGAATAGTACGAAGCCTGATCCGCTCATCACGGTTTTCAATTTTTTTTGATACCCCAATTTGTGGAATATTTGGCATCAAAACAATAAATTTACCAGGGAGCGTGAAACAGGTGGTCAGTTTTGCACCTTTTTCATACACCGGTTCTTTAATAACCTGAACCAGCGTCGCTTCACCTTCACGAAACACTTTACTAATATCCATCACTCGCTTTACTGAGTGAGCGGTATAGACTAATTCGTCCATGCCTTCTATTTGCTGAGATTTTGCAATCCTATCAGCTGCAAGCGAGCGGTCTATTTCTGAAATATGCAGGAACCCTGCTTTGTCTTGTCCAATATCCACGAACGCAGTTTGAAGCCCTGGAATGAGCTTTGAAACAGTTCCTTTATAGAAACAGCGCTCTAACTCCATATTGCTTTGGTCATCAAAATATACGTCTTGCAATTTGCCATCATCGATAATCGCTGCACGAACCTGCCATGGCGAGCGACTTATTACAATTTTCTTCAATCCGTCCCCTTTAAAAATTTTTTGGGCTAAAAATAATATGCTTCAACCTCCTAAACCATCCACTAAAACGGCCTATAAATCAAGCTATCCAAGAAATAGATCTAATCTATAGGAAAAAGAAACTGAATATGATAACGTTTTTTGCGTGTGATGGTAGAACAACACGTTTAGTAACAGAGGTTTTCACTCAGTATACAGAGGGTTAAGTATTATGAAAAGTTTTTTATACGCCGCCATGGCAGCTAGTTTATTGATGACAATCGGCTGCGGGCAAAAAAAAGAAGTTGCTCCTGCTAAAGCAATTGAATCCACACTGCCAAAAAAAGACCTAAGCGATGATGAGTTCTTAGCACTCCTTGAATCAGGTGCCGATGCTTTAGAAAGCGACGATGAAAGCGCTTACGAAAGCGACGACGAAAACAGCTACAAAGACGCTTACGAAAGCGACGATGAAGAAGATAAAGAAGATGAAATAAAGCAGGTAGAAGAAATGCTCAAGCATCTAAGTCCTGGCGAACTCAAGAAAATTGAAGCAGAAGCCATGGCTGAACTTACTCGTCTCATTGCAATGGAACAAGAAAAAACAGGCAAGGCGGCTGCAATCGGAGACGACGCATTCCCTCGCTCATTCGATCTTGAAGCAATGAGCCCAGAAGAACGTGAGCAACTTGTTGCATGGCAAGAAGAAGCTGCTGCTTGGGCAACTGATCAACTGCGCACCGCACAAGAAGAAAGCGCAGCATTGGGACTGAAGCCAATACTGTTTGCACACAATAGTGCAGAGCTTGCTGACGACCAAGATAAAGCTTTGGAGACCAACATTGCCGTTATTCGTGAAGCCATCGAAGAAGGCCGCGATATTGTTATTAGCGGTAACGCAGAAGACAATGCGGACGATGCATTAGCATTATCACAAGCACGGGCAGAAACATTAAAAAATGTACTGATAGCGGCAGGCCTTAATGGTGATAATATCCATTCAACTGGATACGGCACAGCTCTGGATCGTACAGCAAGCGTCGATTTTCTCGTCTGCTAAATTTTATACAGCGTAGAGAACCATACACCTAAAAAAGGCTCGGACCATTCCGAGCCTTTTTTAGCATCTATCATCATACACACTACAAAGGATGAACAGTCACACTACTAGTAAAAGACTTCGTAAGAAGATCCATCAGCACCGCATGCACCTGGCTATACCGAGCAGTTTTGCACAGAATTTGGCGATAATACATGTGTTGTATTTTAGCCACCAATGGACGCGCTGGCCCTAAAATCAACGTACTTACCGGCATCGCCTGCTTCAGTAACTCCTTAATCAGCTGTGCATCGGCAATAACTTGATTTTCGTCAGCATGTGCTATCTCAAGCGTAATCAGTCGGATAAACGGGGGATATCCAAACTCCTCCCTCGCAGCAAGCTCTTGCACGCAAAACTCAGGATATTTCAATTCATTGATATACGAAAACAACGCATGATCCTCAAAACTTTGTACGATAACAAGTCCATCATGGGTCGCGCGTCCTGCACGGCCTGCAACCTGGATCATCTGCTGAAGAGCCACTTCATGCGCATCGTATGAAGGGAAATTAACACTGCTATCAGCCCATACAATACCCACCAGCGTTACCCCAGGAAAATGAAAGCCTTTCGTAATAATCTGCGTGCCAACTAAAATATCAATCTCTCCTGCAGCGAACTGATCAAGCATTTCTTTCCATGCTTTTTTCTTTTTGCTCACATCAGCATCAGCTCGTGCAATCCGTGCCTGCGGCAATAACTCTGCAAGTACCGCTGCCAGCTGCTGGGTTCCTATCCCCTTTGATTTACTCCGATCAGTTTTTGCTTTACACGAAGTACAATGAGCTGGAACAGACATACGAAAATCACAATAATGACACGACAACATACGTTCATATCCACCCGCATGCTCATCATGATGTACCGTTAATGAAACAGCGCAGCGCCCACACTCAAAAATAAATCCACACTCTATGCATTGCAAAAAGAAGCCGTATCCACGGCGATTCAAATACACAATCGCCTGCTTACCCTGAAAAACCCGATCTGCAAGCGCGGTCAGTAATTCTTGAGAGATCCAAAAATGAGGACGCTTTTTCTGTGCATTCAAAAGGACATGCTGCACCGCGGGAAATGATCCTGCAAACCGCTCAGTTAAAAAGCAACGCCGCCACTCACTCTGCTTTGCATGATACAGTGTGGCAACACTCGGCGTGGCAGACCCCAGCACAATAGGAATATTATAATAACGCGCACGCAGCAGTGCCGCATGTTTACTATTAATGCGTGGATTTTGTTTTTCTTCATATCCTCCGTCGTGCTCTTCATCAACAATAATCAAACCCACATTTGAAAGTGGTAATAATACGGGCTGATGAACTCCAACGACCAATAAAGGGCTTCCGAGAACTGCTGCCTGCCAGACAGATTGCCGCTCTTTAGCGGTTGAACTACTATGCCAACCGCCCACAACCATCACGTCAGCAAAACTGTCCTGAAACCGCTGTTGCATCTGCCGAGCTAGCCCCACTTCAGGACACAAAAATATAACCGACTTACCTCGTCGTATCAGATCAAGAATAAGCGCTTTGTATACCTCTGTTTTTCCCGATCCGGTTACTCCCTGAAGAAGGGTAGGTTTATACACCCCAGTAAGACTATCGTGTAAAACCTCAGTAACAACCTGTTGCTGTTGTTCCGTTAATGTCGCCTGCTGCTGCACAACTCCGCTAAATAATGGCATCTCTGCAGGCGCCTTGTC
>JBAXGS010000036.1:0-6874 GCA_037139275.1 bacterium
GTTGTTGGGCTTGGGGCTGTTCTTGATTTTTATAGAAAAAATGTTGATTTTGGAGAACTCATTGAATATGAAGCGATGCTGTGCGCGCAATTTATTGCAGGCATAAAAACAATCCCTGGAGTGATTATTGTGGGGAATAGTGAGTTGCTCAGCCGGCAAGGGCATGTGGTCAGTTGGTATGTTGAGGGCGTTCATGCTCATGATATAGCATCTACCTTGAGTGGGTATGGGTGCACAGTGCGAGCAGGAGATCATTGCGCACATCCAGTATCTGAGGTGTGGAATAAGCGTGCAACGGTTCGGGTGAGTTTCTTTATGTATACCGCTCCTTCAGATGTAGAGTATTTAATTGATGCGGTACGCAAAAGTATTTATGCATGGAGAGCGATTCTATGAACGGAGCAATGCTTGTGCATGATGAGCTTCTTGATCATTATAAGTTTCCTCGTTATCGCAAAGTAATAGAAAACCCTCATTTTTCTGCGTTGACTTTTAATCAGTCATGCGGCGATCGCATTTCAATTGCTGGGCGTATCAGCGACGGAGTTATTATTACGTGTGGCTTTCAAGGCGAAGGATGTGTGCTTTCTCAGGCAGCAGCTTCGGTATTGATGGAACATATTCATGGCTCTGAAGTTGCTGAGGTACGCAAAATTACCGCTGCATTTATGCAGGAGCGCATTGGTATTGTAGTAGGCCCAACACGGTTGCGGTGTGTGCTTCTTGCGCTAGAAACACTGATGCAGGCGCTTGAAAATAAGCAATAGCGGTTTGCGGCCTTTGTTGGTATTCTGTGGTCGTTTTTGGCGATAATCATTCATATATTGAGGATTTTTTATGAGCATATCTCTTTCAATTGCCGCATCTGGAAAAACAATGACATCAGCACTTATTTTGGTTACGCAGGAAGAAGTATCAGGTTTTTTGCGTCAGGATACGCTTGATCTGATCACCTCTCATACCACCTCACATGCCGTTTCAACAGTATTTAAAGCATTGCAATTTGCCGGCAAAGCGGGCCAGGCGTGTGTGCACGTGGCGGGCGATATTCCGTTGGTATTTGTAGGCCTGGGGGCTTTGGATAAGAAACCTGTTGAAAATATGGAAACACTGCGTCGCTCACTGGGTACGGGGTATTCTCAGCTCAATGGACTTGGGGTGACTGAGGCGTCAGTAAGTATTCCTGCAGAAACAGCATTCGGTCTTTCTCGCGCTCAGTATTTGGAACAAGTTACCATCATTTTGGCGATGGCGAGCTATCAGTTTATTCAGTTTAAAAAAGATAAAAAAACAACAGATCTTGCGCTGACATTGGTTGGCTTTGATGAAAGCGATATGGCCGCTATTCAGACGGGGATGTTTATGGGAGAAGCGATTAATAAAGCGCGTACTCTTGCAGATACTCCGGGCAATCATATGTATCCAGAGATCATGGCCGGAGTTGCCGCTGATATTGCACGGGAATATGGATTAACCTATACCGTTATTGAGCAAAACGAAGCGCGTGACATGGGCATGGGTTGTTTCTACTCAGTAGCAAAAGGTTCTGAGCATGCGGGTAAAATTGTGGTTCTTGAATACAACCCTTCGCATATCAAAGATGCACCAACCATTGCATTTGTGGGTAAAGGGGTATGCTTTGATACGGGGGGCATTAGTTTAAAGCCATCGAATTATATGACCGGCATGAAGTACGATATGTCCGGAGCTGCGGCGGTTTTTGCAACAATGGAGATTATTGCTCAATTAAAGTTGGATGTTCGCGTGGTGGGCATTACTCCGTTGGTTGAAAATATGCCAAGCGGCCACGCAAGCAAGCAAGACGACGTGGTACAAGCGATGAATGGATTGTTTGTTGAAATTGATAATACCGATGCAGAAGGGCGTTTAATCTTGTCTGATGCAATGTGCTATGTACAAAAGAAGTATGATCCTGCGGTTATGATTGATATTGCAACGCTTACCGGTTCTTGCGCTATGACGTTTGGGCCATTTTTTGCGGGACTGATGACTCGTGATGAAGCGCTGAGTAAAGATCTTGTTGATATTGGATTTTTTGTAGGTGATAAGGTGTGGCCATTGCCGTTGACCGATGAATACAAGCCGGCTATTGAATCAACCGTTGCAGACATTTCTAATTCGGGATCTCCTGCGTATAAAGCAGGCGCAATTACTGCTGGATTGTTTCTTGAGTATTTTGTTGATAAAGGTCGTCGTTGGGCGCATCTTGATATAGCGGGAACTGATAGCAAAATTCCTGGCACAACGTATTTAGGTCGTGGAGCAACCGGTACTGGTATTCGCGTGCTTGTTGAGTATGCGCGTCGATTTAAAAAATAGAATCTGGAACATGTAAGCTTACTGATGGCCCTACAAACTCTGTGGGGCCATTTCTGTGTGTATCGTATCTCTTGCTGCTAAAATAACAATATCTGTTTTTCCCTTCTCGTGTTGTGGTGTACTGCAAGAAGAGCAAGTGCTACTAAATATGGGGGATATAATGAATATATATGAGTACGTTGCGTGGGTTCCTATGCTTCTGTTTTGTGGCGCGCCACTGACGCAGGTATATGTAAATTGGAGAAATAACTCTACAAAAGTTTTGAGTCAGTGGACCGTCTTTTTGGGTATTTCAGGCTTGTCTTGTTCGTTGCTATACGATTATTTTTTGTGGCTTCCGTATGCGTATCGCTTGATGCACCCGTTTATTTTAGGTGCGTGGATGCTTTTGGCGCTTCAGGAGTTTTGGTACAGCGGGCGGAGCGTTATTCGGATGAGTTTGGTGTATAGCTATGTGAGCTTGGGGATTTTTATTGGCTTTGCAGTATTCTGGGGGCGGTATTATCCGCTTGAAGTTGGTGTTGCTATGGGATGGTTGTTTACGGTTCTGTACGCAGTATTTCAGGTGCCACAGCTCATTAAGAATCAACAAGAGCAAAGCGTCAAAGGCTTGAGTGTTTGGTATATTTCACTCATTGGATGTGCATCACTGGTGGATTTAGGGCTTGGGTATTGGCGTTTACTGCCATTGCAAAGTGTGCTCAATGCACTTCGTGGTGTGATGGTGTATGCGATTTTTGTGTATCAGTTTATTCGGTTTTCTGGCCGTAAGACAGTGGTAAAGGCATCCCATGACAGAGCTTGATGCCGTTTCATTTGGGTGGATTGCATGGATTCCCTTCACGATTTATTACTTTTCTGGGATTCCTCAAATTCTGCTGAATTATAAGAATCGTTCAACATCTGGGCTCAGTTATCGGATGGTATTTTTTGATTATACCGGTGCGATGACTACCACGATATATAGTTTTTTATTGGGGCTTCCGTTTGCCTGTTTGGTTATGGAGCCATTATGCATGCTCAATATTGGTACGTTGGTTTTTCAGTGTTTTTATTTTTGTCGAATAGCAGAAGCACGCAAGTTTTTGGTTGTGTCATACATAGCATTACATGCCGTGACACTGGGGATGCTTTTTGTTGCCTGGTGGCATCCACTAGAAATCGGAAAAGCAATGGGATGGATTTCGGTAGTGATACAGCTGTTTACCCAGTTGCCTCAGATTCTTAAAAATTATGCACGCAAAAGCGTAAAAGGGTTGAGTTTTGCTTATGTCTCGCTGCTGGGGTTTGCCGGAATTTTGGAAGTGCTCATTAGTGTTATGCTGCAACTCCCTATTCAGAATGTGCTTAATGGCACACGAGCTGTTGGGTATTATGTTATTTTGTGTGGCCAGTTTTATTGGTACCGCAAGTAGGCGTGCGAACGTTAAAATAATCGCTTGATGCCAATGGTAACTTGTGGCCAGTGCATGCTGCCGACAACTGCATTGGTGCGATAATCATGAAATTGGTGCCAGTCGTATGAAAATGAAATGCGTAGCATGGTATTAGGTGATGTGAAATGATCAATCCCGATACGGGGAGATATGCAGATAAATTGATTGCGTGCGCGCCAGCCTCGAGTTCGGCTTGCATCTGCAATAATAGTGCCATCGCTATATTGTGTGGTGGTGGTGTTGAGCTGTTTGAGGTTGTTAAGAGTAATGGGGCAGTGAAACCCAATATTAAACCGAGTTTGTGCTGAGACAAGGTAGCCAAATGCAATTGCCGGAGTAAGGCAGGCATAGTCAACAGCAAAGGTCCATTTATCAGATATTCTCCAACTTTTTTCTATGCCGATACGAAAATCGGCAAGGGGTAGCCGGTATGTTTGTGGGGCAACCGGTGTTTCAGATTGTTCATTGCTTCGTGAGGGACTGCCGGGAAAATCTAAGTGAAGGTAGTTTGCTCCAAGACCAAATTCGATGGCCCAGTAGCTCCAATTGTATTCTGGCTGCGCGCTGGTAAGTGAAGGGACCTTGTTGGGACTTATCCAAGAGCTGGAGTGCGCGCACAGGAAGATCAGGAGTAGTAATAAACGCAGGTGCTTCATATGAGTAAGTCCTTTTTGCCGTGCGGATACGTTTCGGTGGATGCACAAAACAAATATAAGGGGGTGTGTGTATGTGGTCAAAAGGATAGCATATATAAAAGGAAGTGCAATCAAATGTAAGAGCATCTTTTTATTTACGAGTGGAATGTGTTACTTTATAAGAGTTGAGGTGGTGTAAAAATATTGAGAGTGATCAGTAATGTTCGTGGGGAATTGTGTATGAAGCGAGTAGTAAGTCTGGGCATAGTAGTTTTGTTGTGCGGTGTGGGATTGCAAGGAGGGGTGACTCTTCCGGTGCAGCAGGAGAGCTTGTCGCCCATTTTGTATGAGCCTAAGTCGCCGCTTGCACGCAATCACAAGTTGTTGCAACTGGTGACGGAAGCGGACCGCGTACTTCAGCTTTCTTCTGCTGCTTGGGGCAGTATGTTAATACATGATGAGTGGTCTGAGTTGACAGGTTGGTTAGCCATGGCTCCGGGGCGCAAGCCAAAAGATTTTAAGCAGCGCTGTGTCGCATTAAGAAATTTTATTCAGCAGTCTCCTGAGGTGGATCCCGTTGTGTCAGCAGCAGTATTAAAAGCATTGGCTTGTATGATGCGTACGCATACAGGAATGAGTATTGGTGCAAAAGTGGGTATAGGGGTTGGAGTGACTGCTACTGCTCTGGCTGCGGCTACTGCTGTTGCTGCTTCGGCTCTGTTTGCAAAGCTTCATGGTCGTATTCTGAACCCGAGAGGTGCTGCCTTGGGGGGTGCATCGCCGGCTGGTGGGGGCGGTGCAGCACCACAGTCAGATGCTGTAGGGGCCGGCCATATGCCGGGTAATCCTTCGGATACAAGCCATGATGAAGCGCTTGCAAGGGCGTTAGAAGAGTTAGAACGAATTAGTTCTCATGTTGGTGGATTACATGGAGGGGGTGGTCATGGTGCCGCAGCTGGGTCAAGTCGTGATTCTAGCCTAATCAGTAGAGCAGGTAGGAAGCCCCATGATGACCGTTATCTCCGTGAAGCACTTGAAGAGTCGCGTCGTTTGATGCATCAGCCACGTCGAGAAAATCATGCAGAAATGGAAGCTGCGCGCAAAGCATCAGTGGCCGCAGTGAATGAAGATGCACTATCGAAGTTGGCAGCATGTGTCAATGCATGGAGGCTATTAACCGAGGCGTATGTCTCTGGTAATAGTGCGGTTATCGATGAGCTAACTCAGCAGGCACAGCTTGCTGAAACGGCTTATAATAGTATATCACGAGAAGGTGCAGGATATTTAAGCGCCTATAAGGGGCAAGCGATAGCCCAATTGGAAGAGGTTCATGACGAATATACACGCGCAAAACAGAGTTATGAGGCGCGTCTCCGGTTAACTCCGGTTTCGATGCCGAGAGTAGATCCATCGCCAATCGAAGCAAGCCTGCTTCCAGCTCAACCAAGCCCAAAGCGTCCAGTGTATGAAACTCCTACATTACCAGAAGAGATGCGGGAGCCATGTGATGAAGCGTATGGATTGTATTTTTCTTTAGACGATAGTCATCCAGTTAAAGCTAGGGCCTGGGCTTTGTATCAAGCGTATTGTGCGTATTCGCAAGTGTATAAGGATATGCCTCAGCCGTTGGCTGAAGGTGCTTCTCAGCTTGTAGTATTTAATTTTGAGCGGCAGATGCGTCTATATACTCGTAAATTGAGTGACGCTCAAAGGGTGATTAATATGGCGCAAGAGGCATTGGGCGCAGCTCAAAGTGGTTCCGGTGCGCCGTCAGGCGCTGGTGCAGGCTCAGGCGCTGTTTCGTAGATTCTGATAGCGCAAAATCAATTTTTATAGTATACAACTGCCTCATTCAAACAACGCTTTTTCTTTAGTACATAATTTTGAATTCTAGGTACGTATCGCTATGCACGCCACGCTTGTTCAGCCACCGTTATGGCTCATTTTTACCCTGGTAGGGCTTCCTCAATTTTCAGAAACAGTCTATTCGCCTGCGCTTCCTGATATTGCTCATGCGCTGGCTACTTCGGTTGCTATGGTTGAGTACACATTAACCATTTATTTATTCGCGTTTTCTTTTGGCATGTTATTTTGGGGCAAAATATCTGATTATTGGGGCCGAAAACCAAGTATGCTGATGGGACTGAGTATGTATGTAGTTGGCTGTATTGGATGCTACTATTCAAGCTCTATTACACTTCTTATGATCAGTCGTTTTATTCAAGCTTTTGGTGGTAGCGCGGGAAGTGTGGTAGGGCAGGCTATTTGCCGCGATGTCTTTCAAAGTAAGGCATTGAGTCGGGTATATGCTGCGATGTCCAGTGCACTGGGTGTTCCGCCGGCGGTAGGGCCTATTGTGGGTGGGTTTATTGCTGAGCAGTGGGGATGGGCTGCAATATTTGTACTCTTAACGTTTGTTGGTTCATTGGTAGTTGGGTGCACTGCGCGCCTGCTTCCAGAGAC
>JBAXGS010000037.1:0-6707 GCA_037139275.1 bacterium
CCGGTGCGGTGATTGCGGGGACGGTGGGGGTGATCGCGTGCTTTGCGCTGTTCTATATCTTTACCTCATCACCCTCCGCATCAGTATCATCCTTATCAGTATCATCCTTAGTATCATCCTTCGCCTCAGCATACTCAGCAGCAGTATACTTTAGTATCAGTATCCTATTAGGCTGTGCACAACAGCTGGCAACGACCGTGCAACTCAGTCGTATCAACTACACAACCCTTACTTACTACATAACTTACTCCATAATAACTAAAAAAGAATGCATATAAAGAACGCATACTTTCTTTGACCCCTCTCCTCTCCTTTTATTTCTTATTCCTTATTCTTTATTCTTTGATTTCTTATTCCTTGATTTCTTATTCCTTACTTAAAATCTAAAAGCCGTAAGCGACGACTCTTCCCCTCCCCCGCCACACTCGCTCTTTTCTCCATCAGCATGCGCCAACCACGGGGACGGGGACAGAGTAGGAGGCTGGAGGCATCCCGCGCGGACAACGTCCCGCCGGGGGCCGAACAGCCGACGCAGCACCAGGAACCGCAGAGCCACGGCAGGCAATCGCAGGGGGCCAAGCAGCCGACGCAGAGTTAGGCCCAACCGAAGGCCGAACAGCCTATACAAAGCCAGGAACCGCAGAGCCACGGCAGGCAACATAGAGCCAGAGCCAGGCAAGCAACCACCGCCGGGACGCAGCCGAAGTAAGCCTGTAAAAACATAAGCCTTCAATTATCGGACGGCATATATAAATTTTCTTTATTCCATATACATCCCACGCCGCATCTTCCAAACATCAGCCCGCACCATAAGGCTTCAATTATCGGACGAGCTCAATAAAAATAGCACGTTGATTACATTGTATTTATAAGAGTTTTAACAATTTCCACACAACATATCTTCGCAAAGACACTAAGATTTTTTTAGCTTGATGTTGACATCTTAAAATCTTGCCTTATACTTAATTGCATCGATTACATCGTAACTTAATTACAGGAGTTATCACATATGGCTAAAATTATCGGAATAGATTTAGGCACAACCAACTCAGTTGTATCAGTAATGGAAGGTGGTGTTGCAAAAGTAATACCAAACCAAGAAGGTGCAGCAACCACTCCCTCAATCGTAGCATTTGCTAAAGACGGCCAACGCCTTACTGGCGCAGTGGCAAAACGACAAGCAGTTACTAACCCTATCAATACTATCGCTTCAGTAAAACGCTTTATGGGTAAAGCATTTAGTTCTCTTTCTAAAGATGACCTTGCTCGGATGCCTTACAGCCTTGTTGCAAACGATAATGGTGAAGTGGCAGTAGCTATTAATGATAAAAAATTAACCCCAGCTGAAATCTCAGCTGCAGTACTTCAAAAACTCAAACTTGCTGCTGAAGAATATTTAGGTGAAAAAGTAAGCGCTGCCGTTATCACAGTGCCTGCGTACTTCAATGATGCTCAGCGTCAAGCAACCAAAACTGCAGGACAAATTGCAGGCCTTGATGTTAAGCGAATCATTAATGAGCCGACCGCTGCAGCAATGGCATACGGAATGGATAAAAAAGCGCACGAAACCATAGCAGTATTTGACTTTGGTGGAGGCACATTTGATATCTCTATCTTGGAAGTCGGCGATGGTGTTATTGAAGTAAAAGCAACAAATGGAAACACTGATTTAGGTGGTGACAATGTTGATGAAATCTTAATTAAATACCTTGTTGATGAATTCAACAAAGAACATGGTACCAATTTAATGCAAGATAAAATGGCATTACAAAGGTTGAAAGAAGCTGCAGAAAAGGCAAAAATAGAATTGTCCTCAGCATCAGAAACTGAAATTAATCTGCCATATATTACTGCTGATGCATCTGGCCCAAAACACTTGGTCCAAAAAATAACAAGAACTAAGCTTGAAAACCTTTGTACTGATATTTTTAAATCATTGTTTGAACCATGCAAAAAAGCAATTATTGATGCAAAAGTTGATGTAAAACAAATTGACGAAGTTATTTTGGTGGGAGGCTCAACCCGTATCCCTAAAGTACAACAAATGGTTAAAGAGTTTTTTGGCAAAGAACCAAACCGCTCAGTAAACCCAGATGAAGTAGTTTCTTTGGGAGCTGCAATTCAAGGTGGTGTACTAGCAGGAGATGTTACTGATGTCTTGTTGCTTGACGTAACACCACTCTCTCTTGGCATTGAAGTAATGGGTGGAATTGCGGCAAAAATCATTGAGCGTAATACCACTATTCCTACACAAAAATCACAAGTATTCTCAACCGCAGAAGACAACCAAACTGCCGTTGATATCCATGTGGTACAAGGAGAAAGAGAATTCGCCCGAGACAATAAAACACTGGGCCGATTTAGACTTGAAGGTATTGTTGCCGCACCTCGCGGAATGCCACAAATTGAAGTAACATTTGATATCGACTCAAATGGTATTGTTCATGTCTCTGCAAAAGACAAAGGAACAGGCAAAGAGCAACGGGTGACTATGACCGATTCAACCGGCCTTTCTAAGGAAGAAATCGAACGCATGGTTAATGAAGCAAATCTGCATGCTGAAGAAGATAAAAAGCAAAAAGAAGTTGTCGAGCAACGCAATAAACTTGATCACTTAACAATGCAAATTGAGAAGTCACTCAAAGACAATAAGGAAAAACTGTCTGCCGAAGAAATTAGCGCAACAGAAAATGCTCTTGCGAGCGCTCAATCAGTATTGAAAGATGCTTCAAGCGACCTTGCTGCTCTTAAAAAAGCAAGTGACGACCTAATAGCAGCATCACATAAAATAGCTGAGATTCTTTATAATGAATCCCAAGCCGCTGCAGGTGATGTAAAACCAACACCTGATGAAAATGGAGCTATTGATATTGATGGCGGTGAGTCACAGTCGAAATAACGCCGACATACTACTTTGAATACTTTTAGATACGCATAGGTGTTTTATTCTGGGGGGAATACTACATCTGTGCGTATCTAAACATAAAGAATAAGCAATGATTTTGTTGCATAATATACGCATTGTTGACCCAAAAAGCTCCCTTTCTCTATACTAATATTACGTCGGACGCAAAATCAGACGCAACCTTAATAACATGGAGATACCAGTATGAAAAAGCAAATCGCACTCGTACTTGCACTTGGCGCAACTGTTTTAGCAACAGGCTGTGGTTGGATGACTTGCAATAAGTCTAAAGATGATGCCAAAAAAGCAGAAACTACCGAAGTGGCTAAAGAAGTAAAAAGCGACGCTAAAGAAGCAGCTGTTAAGTAAAACCTTACTCTTCTTTTTGAGAAGGCGATTTTGTTGTAGAAACAAAGTCGCCTTTTTTTTCAAGCCACTCAAAATAAGCGGCGTTTGAAACAGGTCTGCCGAGAAATGACTCAAGGAGTCTGCGCGGATGCCGACTTCCTCCTGGTCTCAACATACACTCAACAAACTGAGTCCCTATTTCGGTATTTAAAAGCCCTCTACGTTCAATATGAGCAAAGACATCACGGGCATAAATACGAGACAAAATATATCCAAAATACCGGGGGCCATACGGCACCAAATGACCAAAAGAGGCATATTCTTTATGTGCATCGTCCCACATAATACCAGGCAAACATTCTTCATGCGCTTTTCGCGCCTCAGCATTAATATCTACCGCCGATCCCTCACCCATAAACAGCCGTAACGACAGCAACGCGCGACGAGCCTGGTTCATCTCAAAGAATCCTTGTTCTATTTCTCGCGATGCAGCTAATCGCTGCATAAGATCATCGGGAAGTACTTGTCCTGTTATATAATGGGAGCTCAACATGCGTAAAATCTCTGGGCGCCAAATCCATTCCTCTAAAATCTGCGAAGGGAGCTCAATATAATCACGCATCACACCTTTTAGCCCACTGGTTTGAAAATGAGAAGTGCAACTAAGAACAGCATGAAGCGCATGGCCAAATTCATGAAACAACATCCGCACCGTATCATGATGAAGGAGTGACGGCGCATCACCATGAGGCAACGGAATATTTGCGATAATAGTGGCAATAGCAGGAGTCTCGTACAGCATACCGGTTTGCGTATTATAGCGCCGAATACGGGGAATAATTTGCCAGCAACAGGCATGGGAATATTTTTGAGGCCGAGGCAATAGATCAAATACTACATACCCCAGCACGCGACTTTTATCTCGATTAAAGACGGTGACCCCTTGCACGGTTTCGTGCCATGCTGTTTTCAATTTTGACTCAAACTCAAAAGAAACATCCATAAATCGACTATAGACCCTCAGCATACCCGATATAACCGCATCAATAGGGAAATACTGAGACACTTCACGCTGATCAAGAGCACAATACTTTTGCTCCTGCACGGCAAGCACATACGCAACATCCCACGGCTGTAGAGCACCTTCAACCAGCACAACCCCTTCAGGAGTATCCTGTCTCACTTCATCTATCATACGAGTAAAAAGCGGCTTTGCAACATGGGTGAACTCTTTCAAAAAATCAAGCACCTCATCTGCCGTAGCAAGCATGCATGAGGCCAAACTATACGAAGCATAATCAATAAAGCCCACCGCTTGAGCGTATGCCGTTCGCGCTATTAACAATTGCTTCAATGCACCCTCATTGGCCGGATACGCACGCTGATAATACGCCTGATAAAAAGTACGGCGCACTTCTGGATTACGGCAATAAGGCATAATGGCGTGCCAGGCAATAAGATTACACAAAATTGCGATATTGCCCTGCGCATCTCGCGGCTGCATGGCAATAAACGAAGAGTCAACCCCCTGTAATTGATTTTCGGGAACGGAGATCACCGTCACATCAGCGTTATAATTACTTTCAAATGAGCTTGCCGCAGCGTCCATCTGTTTTTTTAATGCTGCAAGCTGCCATCGCTGCTCCTCAGCTTGATCATACCCTGAACGCCTACCATGGTCCATCAGCGTCTCAACATATACATACTGCTCAGTCGTTAAAACTTCATACTCCATAGGACCGTTACGATACTCTCGCAGTGCTTCATATAACGCAGGGTCATGGATAAGAGCTGCCATTTCTTTTTTACGCACTTCATACGGAATATCTCTCTGTGCAATATCAGCGCTTACACAACGCAAAATACTGGTAATTGCATGAAGAACTATATTGACACCACAAAGCTCATCGTACGCTAAAACAGTATTCGCATACGTACGCTGGTCTGCAGGAACCGCAAGTATAGAACACTTTAATGCTGCAACATCGTGTATAGTCTCAGTAATTAAATCCTGCACTATTTCAAAACGAGCAGAAATAAGATCTACCGCCGCCTCAAGAGAGGTAATTTGCTTGCCTCGGAGTATATCTAAAATTCTACCCATACAGACACACCTTATTGTTATGCAGCCTCAATCGCTGGAGCATTATTAATTTCTTGCATCAAACGGTTACGTTGCTCTTCTTCAATTTTACTTGTTGCCGCGCCAACTTCAGCCTCAGCTTGTTGTTGAGCCTGAAGTTCTTCTGCAGAGGGCGCATCATCATCAGTATCTGACTGCCCTTGCCCTTCTACTTGTCCTTGTGGAGAAGCAGGTTGCAATTGTGCACCTGGTTGCACGAACCCTTGCGCGCCAGACTGCATACCCGGCTGAGCCTGTCCTTGCACTCCTACTTGGCCTTGCGCAGCAACAGGTTGCATGCCTGCTTGTATGCCTTGCTGAGCGGCAGCCATTGCATTCTGCTGTGCAACCGCAGCCGCTTGCATGCCCTGCTGCAGACCGAGTGTTGCTTGCTGTTGAGCAGCAAGAAGACTATTTTGTACGTTTTGTTGCGCATTCATTGCTGCCATTGTCGCAGCCCCGGCAGCTTGTCCCCCAAGCGCAGCCGCAGTAGCAAGACCTTGAGTGCCACGATTTAACGTCTCCATACCTTTTTGCATCCAATTAAATCCGAGACCGCTTGATGTCCACATAAGACAAACTGCTGCTATTCCATACCACCGTACATGCTTCATCATAGTAACCCTCACTTTGCTCTTTTATAATATATTTTTTATCGACGTGCCAATACTGTTTGTGTGACTCCCGTTTGAGAATCAACTTGTTGCCGTGTCTGCACTCCCATATTTTCCACATCACGCACTTGTACTACTTGCTGCTCCGTAGGCACACTAAGCGATGCAGCTTGGGTTTGAGCAACAGGAATAGATATAGATAATGGGTTTGTCCCTGTTCTTTGAGCCTCCGCAGCAAACTGAGCATTAGTATCAGTAACCGCCTGTCCAAATGTTGTTCCCATTTGAGAAAACAACGCAGCTCCCGCTTGCGCAAAATCCTGGGCCGACTGCAGCGCAGAACCTGCACCACCGGCAACGGTATTACCCCATCCAATTACTGTTCCCTTAAAGCCTTGATACACTTCAGTAAATTTACGTAGCGGAGCCTCTGCTGTTGCCTGCAGCACACCTTTAAAGAGGGGTACAAAGCCATTTAAAAATAACTCTTTTGCTGCAGCAATCTTAAGTTTAATTATCTCGGTATAATAAAGCACAAAATAATCTTTATCTAATTCGGGCAGCAATCGTAAAAGGCTATCAACGGTACCATCACCAATTTTTTTGGCGGCAGCTTCCAGTGTTTTCTTTTTATCTTCTAAGTATTCATTAAACTGAATATTAGTCAGCTTCTTAAATTTATCAAGCTTCATAACTTCAAGAAGCTCTTCTTTAGCCG
>JBAXGS010000038.1:0-6615 GCA_037139275.1 bacterium
GAGCCGTATCATTACCACATTACGGTTAAATTCATCGCCAAAGGAGCTCATCTTTCCCTTGAGTTTTTTAAAAACACATTCAAATTAAAAACACGGGCAGATATCCACAAGAAATTAATAGAAGTGTTCTCCTATCGTAATGACATCTCTCAAAGACGATCAACTATTGAAGAACTCTTTCATCTTCTCTTTACCAAGCATCGCTTTGAGATACCCAAACATATTATTACACGCAAAAAAGAAGTTCTGCTCTCTACAATAAAAAAACAAAGTGATTACAACGTATACAAAAGCAATAAACAATTTGAAGCAAATCTCTCTATGCTTGCAGAAAAAATGCTTAAAGAAGAACTCATCATTGATCATATTGCATGCGAAGAAGAAATTGCTATCACCATGCTTGACGTCGCACACTATCTTCATTTATTTAACAATGAACGGCTTAAAGAATTTATCTATTTCAAACCATTTATAGATAGCATAGAAGAGTCAACCGTTCCACTGCATGAAGGCATCTTGGCGCAAGCAGTAATACGAGAAAAAACACTCAACTATATTCTCTATACCCTTTCATAATATCAATATATTGCACTGACATAAAAACTCCTGCCACACTCCGCAGCATTCAACAGTATTCCCGCTACTCCATATTTTAAACATGGGTCAGAATGTATGCATATTCTATTCATAGGTATTCTTCACCTCTTTCTTGCTGCCACAGTACTGCACACCGCAAAGCCTCTACCAACAGAAAATCAATCAGCAACAATTGAAGAGACAACACCTGAATCTGAAGAGAAAGGCGCTGAGGCTGAAGAGAGCTCGGATTCTGATACAGAAATCGACGCGTTATTAGACGAAGACAAACCAGACGAAGAATCAGGTGCTGATGTCGATATTGATGACTTACTCAAAGACGATGCGGCGGAGGGAGAAGCAAAATCAGAAATTGATGACCTTGATCTTGAGGCTGACAGCGAAAGTGACAGTGATAGTAGCGCTACTGACTCTGATACATCGTCTGACAATGCTACTTTTTCTCCGGTCGATGGCGCAGAAGTTATGCTCCCCGTTTTGGGAAACATGATACTGGCACCGTCACCAGAATCGGCAACCAACGCTACTGACTCTGCAATAGGAGCAACGCGACGCGCCAATGCGCAAGCAAAACAAACATACACTGTGGGAACCATCTCTCTTACAGACGTCACCGGCTACGTCACAAACGATGGGCATATTGAACTCTCAGGAACATGCAAGCTTAACGATACGCCCGGAACAATTTCAGTAAAATCGTACAATGCAGAATCACAAGAACTCATTCTAACCCTCTCATATAAAGAGCCATTTATAGTAAATGTTTTTCCAGACAAAGAAACACCCATATCAGATTTTTTACTTACCCTTACACCAACGTCTCAAGAACTCACCAGCAAACAATCAATTTTTACCAAGAACGGCCAAGAATCAAACCTTTCATTTCCTATAACGGGAACAGCCGGCTCTAATGCTACAGTGGCAATTGAAAATCAAGTTCCTCTTGTGGATATGCTGCCTGATGCAAAAGGCAATGCAGAAGTTGAAAAAATTATGCTCGAGGACATCAGTCTCTCATTTCCCAATCCACTCGCCCCACGCATTGTCACTTCTGCAAAAGAAATTATTGCACCGTCCACCACTATTACCGCAACCGCTATTCTCAACCATATTAAACTATATGGCGATGCGTACCTCAGTAATTCAGATGCCACTATTATTGTAAGCCCTACCGGTTTTAGTTTTGATTGTATTGGACAAACTCCCATAACACTGGATAGCGACCTTGTACTTGCAAGTCCTGCACTTGAATTTGAAAAAATGCGCGGCACGCCTATGGCGGAATTCGGAATTGCAGGAACTCTTCAATGCACCCTCCCCGTACTTGGTACGCTTAACACACCGATGCGCGGCTATAAACGAGACGATGGACTAGATCTCTCAGGGAAGCTTGGCAACACTATAGATTTTGGTCCGGTAAAATTTAGTGATCCAGAAATTATTATTGCCACTACTACCAGCGAAGGTGGTGACTCAGCAGCATCCGCAAGCAAAGACCGCTCATTTAAGTTTGAACTGCGCGGCCGCTTTGATCTGTTTGGTATTAAAGTGGTTCCTATTTTACGTTTTGTAAAGCCAGGGATAAGCGGCATCACTCTTGGCAAAGGAAATGTAATTCAACGCGTCGTCGAATTTTCAGGAGAACTCAATGGCGGCAAGCCACTCAAGCCTTTAGAGAACATTCCCGGACTCAATGCAATTCCAGGACTTGCTGATTTTATTTTAGAAAAAGCTGAACTTGGACTTGATTCCACTAAAAAAACCTTTATTGGTGGCACAACCACAATCATGAATATTGCCACAAAAGTTAAAATACTTACCAGTGGGGCAAAAGGAATGATTGCATCATCACTTAAACCTTGGAAAGTTTCTGATTCTATCCCCAGTCTTGCAGGAACAGTCTTTGACTCGATCGCGTTCAATTCAATTAATTTTGGATTTACCGCAACAAAATATTTCGATACTGCAAGCGGTATGATGATGGAAAAAGGCAGCAATATTTTTGGCGAAGTTGATTTAACGCAAGGGGTTTTTGCTCCTCTTCAAAAAATGCTGGGTAAAGCAATGCCTAAAAAACTTATTGCCTCCTTAATTCTCCATCCAAACCCTCGACAAATTAGGTTTCAACTTGCCATCCCTCTTGAAATAAAATTATCGAGCCGCGCAAGCATGCACCAACTTATTTTTGAAATCAGTGGGGAACCGTCTGTTGCATTGATGGTCTCTCTCAAATTCTTCCCCAGCAAAAAAGAGCCTCCCTTAATTTTTACTGCGCGTATTGAATTTGAACTTCTCTGCTTTGCTGTTTCAGGAACCCTGCAAGGTAAGTGGAAAAATCCTTTTGGTATTCCGGGCCTTGCCGTTTCTGATGTTGCTATTGAAGTGTCTCAACCGTATGCACCACTTCCTCCCATTGGATTTGGTATTACCGGGGCTATAGCAATTGGAGACTTTCTTGCGCGTGCTGCAGTAAAAATTGGCCCTACAGAAATCATTCTACTTGCAGAAGTATCAGAGTGGCCCCTCTTCTGCCTCCCCGCACTCTTAAAAGCAGTGGGGCTCGACCTTGGACCACTTGACGTTTTAAAAGCAATTGACATATCGCTCCATGATGTAAAATTTAAATTTGCTCCCGCAGGAGGCCAAATTGGAACCATTTACTTTGATCCAGGAATTAGTGCTTCAGGAAAATTAATTCTCAACATTCCTTCCATAATCAAAGCAAAACTAGAAGCAGGATTCAATCTTGACTGGATGAGCGGCTTTAAGTTGTATGCCATGATGCCAAAATTTAACATTGGTCCCCTTCGCATCACGGGCAAAGGTAAAGATAGGAAATGGGGAACAGCTGATGATGGACCAATTTTTTCTATTACGTTGTCCCTCCTCCAACAACGTATTTTTATTTCTGCGTTAGCAGAACTATGTGGATCAAGCGCTGAAATAGAAATTGATATAGGGCTGCTTCATCTTCGTTTTAAAATGATTATGAAGCTACTAGGACTACTCGACGCACATATTGCAGCAGAGACATATCGCCGTGGATTTAGAATAGGGCTCAAGGCTATTGGTACTGCAAAAATAGGTAAATCTGCCGAAGCATCTATTTTTGGCGATATCAACACAATGGGATTCAGTTTTGCAGGAGTATACAAAAGCTTAAGCCTCAAAGATCTTGCCGAACTATGCAATATACCGACCGCCTACATTCCCAACGTAGGCCTTGAACAAGTAGAGTTTTATATTAGAGCACAAGGATAATAGCATGCACATCTATAGTTTGATTTTCTTCTGCACTGCAACGCTCCTGGTCGCATCAGCACCACCAGCTACAGTTCCCGTACAACCTTCCACTCCAGCAACTGCGCCAGAATCCACTACTCCAGCTCCCGCCCCAGAAACACCACAAGCAAAGGCAGCGCAGACACCTGAAGAGCTAGCCCTTGCTGCACTAAAACCTCTCGCCATCGAACAAACATCAGACTTCCAAGAAATTGATGCAACAGACCCAGCCGAGACGCCTATCTTACACACCGCAACAGCGACCGCAGATAATGCAAAAGTGTTTGAACCTATTAATATCGAAGAAAGCATAACTCCAGTTGAATCGATCGATACGCTACTTGCTGGCGAAGATGATGCAGACGAAATAACTGATGAAGAACCTGCACCCGCAGCTCCTTCCCAAGAAGCAGAAAAAACAACCGCCAAAGATGCCACACCCGCAGAAGCTGACAGTACGGTACTCACTCAAGAAGAGAGTGACAAAAGAATGGCTGCTCTCAAAGAAGGTAAAGCTGAGGCGCTGAAAAAAGAAGAGGAAAAAGAAGTAGAAAAAAGCGCAGCAGCAAAAAAGAATGAAGATTTATTTGCATACAATCTGACCGGGCTCAAAGAAGCAGGTGTTGATATATCTAAAAATGGTTTTGGCCTGACAGGAAAATTTTGCTTTTTTGGTGATCAATATATTCGTGCAACGCTTGCACTCAATACTGACGGTTTCTTTGGCCAAGGCTATATAAATAAACTTAATATTGGAAATCTCATTGTACTGACAGGGAAAGGTCCTGATGGCGTCTATGGTACCGCAGATGATGGTGTCACGCTTGAAATAAAAGTAAACAAAAAAGTACAACGTATTTCATTCAGCGGCCTCTACAAATTTTTTAGAACAGAAGCAGAAGCTGAAGTTATTATTTCTCCCGACTATATAAGCCTTATGGCACGCATGAAGCTATTGAATAATCTTGATACCGTGTTTCTTGCGGAGTTTAAACCAACGGACTTTGATTTCCTTATCGCAGCAGCAATTGAAATTAAATTCTTGCAACAACTGGAAAAAATAGTCTGCGCAGCACTTGATAAAGTAGGCGAAGGAATTTCATACGTAGGAGAAAAAGGACAAGATGCTGTTGCACAAGCGCAAAGAGACGTTGAAAAATTTAAAGACGAGATTGCCTCGCTCCAAAAAAAATTAGATGCCGCGCAAAAAGATTATTTCGATAAAATGAATGGCGCACAAAAACGAGTTGATGATGCGGTAAAACAAGTAGAAGCAGCAAACGCCAATCTTGCTGGAGAGTTGGGTAAAATTCTTGATGCACGGCAGAAAATGCTCAACGGTAGAAAAAAGATTGCAGCTGCTGCACAAAAAGTAAACTCACTCCTTTCAGAAATGAATGATGGAAAACGTAAACTTAAAAAAATAGCCAAGGGTATGAAATGGTATGAATTTTGGAAAGTCGGCGAACTTGCCTATTGGTCTGCAAAAATAGCAGCGCTTGGAGTCGCATTTGGGGTGGCCCGCGGCACACTAGAAGCGGTAAAAGGAGTTGTTGCTCCGCTTTCAGAATTACTCACTATTACCTATGGATTATCATATGCAGCGGGAGAAGTAGCGCTCAAAGCATCTTACGGTGTTCTGGAAGCTGCTCTTGTTGCTGCAAATCCTTTAACAATGGATGACTTTGGAGAAATTCTTGGATTTAGTATCGCCCTGAACAGCGCAAAACTCTCGTATTATACGGCGCAAGGAGCTCTCTATACTGCACAAGGCGCCTCCATGGGTATTGAACAAACAGGCAAAGGATTTTCTATTGCAACCAAAGGAATTGTTAAAGGACTTCTGGGAACCTTCCGTATTGATGGTGGAGGATTTAAATGCTTATTCAGCGATCTTAAAAAAGGGAAGATTGATCTCTATCTGATAGCGGTAGTACTTACCCAAAAGAAGAATTTAAAACTAACGCTCGACCTGGACAACCCAGATAAAACATTAGCCTCTTTAGGAAGCATGATTGTTGATCTGCTGAACCCAACATCAAATGGCAATGTTAATCAAAGTGTCTTTGCCGAGATTGAAGAAGCCCGAAAAAAATTCGCCCCCGAATTTGAAGAACTTGAAAAGAAAAAACAAGAACTCATGGTAGAAAAAGATGAACTCACTAAGAAAAAAGAAGAACGTGCCGCTGCACTTGCAAGTTTAAAAATGGCACAAGATGAACGACTGGCACAAATGCGTAAACAATTTCCATTTACCGCTGAAGATATTAAAGCCATGGGCTCAATAAACTTTATGGACAAAGAACAAACAGTAAGCATTGTTGATGAAAACAATCCTGTTTCGTATACCGTCAACAATATGAAGAATACTTTTAGATGGCTGGAAAAATGGAAGCTTCCTGAAACCAATAAAGGGTCTGTGCTGTTTGATGTTGCAGGAGACAGTGATGTCCAAATAGGCTTCCACACCACGGCAAAATCTGCTGATCAAAAAAGTAATAAAGAATATGAGATCATTATTGGCGCAGAAGGGAATACAAAGACCTTACTCCGCACTAGCGAAGGAGTCACTCTCTTTGAAAGCAGCGACCCCGATTCACAACTAAAGAAAATTAAACCGGGCACATATCAATCATTCTGGATAAGTTTTGATACTGGGTATATTGCTATTGGACGGGGCACGGTGCCTGGCAAAGAATTATTATATGACTGGTACATCAAGACGCTCACTAATCC
>JBAXGS010000039.1:0-6423 GCA_037139275.1 bacterium
GACTCAGCAAGCAAATATGACGCGGTTTTTTCAACAAGCAAATACTCATCAGTTAAGGTGCCCGGTGTGTAGACGCGTGTCACCGCTCGTTCTACCACGGTGCCTGGTTGAGGCTTTGACATTTGGTCACATAATGCAACCGAGAACCCACCTTTCACCAAGCGTGCAACATACACCTCAAGTGCATGCACCGGCACTCCGCACAACGGAATATCAGCTCCTGCATTCTTGCCGCGTGATGTCAGCGTGATGGACAAAAAGCGCGCAGCACAGACTGCATCATCAAAAAACAACTCATAAAAATCACCGACCTGAAAAAAAAGCAGCGTATCTGGATAGTCTGACTTAATAGAATGATATTGCGCCATGAGAGGCGTATGCGAAGAAGTGCTTGCTACCTGTGCCATATACTGCTGCTTTCTTTTTACAAAAAAATGAAAACAGCAGTATACAAAAAGCAACAAGGATCATCTATTGCAAAATAATCCATTGATTCCTGAATCAGATCCTTTTAGACTATTTTGAAAGCCTTTCATAAAGGAGTACAGTATGAATCAACTTGATCCACAAGAAGATAAAGCACTTGCAAAAATTGCTGACTCTATAGAGATTGATGAACGTACACTCATTGACCATGCCGATGTTTGGAAATAAATACTCTATATAGTACACACCTCATGTACTGAAGGAAGATATAACTTCTAACTAGACCTTGTCCTTAATGATAATTCGATCTTCAAGGTCTCTTAGTTTTGGATTGCCCTTAATCGCTGTGACAAGTGCTTCTACATTAATATCAGGCATTCCTTGTTCGCGGCAACCATCAACGTTGATGGTTAAGACTCGACTACTCTGAAGTTTTCCTACTGGTATGACAGCCGGATTTTCTTTGTTAATGAGTATGCGAGCAATCAAAGCATATGCAGCCAGTGCAATATATTTAAATTCTGCATAATACGTGAATGCAGCAGTATCTTTGGCATCAGGCGAACAAGCAAAAAGTGTTACATTATGCTGCGAGGCGAGCTTGCCAATCCCATTGCCGCATGGTCCAAGCGCATCTGCTTCTAAGTACATTAGAGAATCATACTGATCTATAACATTCTGAATATAAGGCAGCGTATCTTCTATTTTTTCTATGGGGAACAATTCAACATGGACCTTAGACTCTATCGCACCCTGCTTTTCTATTTTTCCATATTGCTCATTGTTATCCGCTGGCGCAGAACAATACGGAAGAAGTATTGATTTCGCATAAGGCTTAAGAGTTAAGAAGATATCAATAGGGTGTGTAGAGTACATTCCTGCATCGTAAATCCCTGTAATAGTACTCCCAGGTTTTTCAAGTGAATCTACTATTTCTAATGCTACCAGCTCACTAACTCCAATAAATACAATAGGCTTCTTACTCTTTCGTTTTTTTGAAATTTGAGAAAGACTTCTCGTACAATTAAATCCCAACGATAAAAGGAGATCTACTTCACTTGCTAAAGCCGCTTCACATATCGCATTAACTGATATTAAGTCAGAGGGATTGGTGGCAGCAAAACTTTGAATGATAAACTGTTTAGTCTCACTCAAAATGTCTATGACGCTTGTACCTAATTGCTCATGCCCTTTACAGCTTGGCGCCCATACAAGGCCCACAGTATATAGTTTTGCTGGTGTTCTAAACCGCATCTGCACCCATACTCCAGCAATACTAAGGCACATAACAATAGCAACCGCACCTATTATTTGTTTTCTGGAGAATCTACCCATTTATGTACTACCTTTATGTTTGAGTTCTTTTCAAGCTCAGCAATTTTCTCTTCAGGAAACTGTATTCTTCTCAGCATATCAGTGTTTACAAAGAATTCTTGGTTATCAGGATGTATAACCACAGGAATCGTGCTGACTGGGATATTCTGCTCCCAAAAAGCACGAAGCATTTGATACGCCGTTACTGCACAATTTCTCATTTCACCGCTAAAAGCGCATGCAGCGCCATTATTAAGAGCATTAATACCACTGCCACAAAACAGTAAAGAATTTTTCCAACAATAGTAGGCCGCTGGGGCTTCAAGCACGTTACTGTAACAGCCTTCTAAAAAAAGAACACTTTGTACTCGAGACCGATATGTTTCAAGTGCTTCAAAAAGACTTTCACGTGTTTCTTGAATAGAAACCGGAAAAACTTGTATACCATTCACTGCAAGCTGTTTTTTCAATTCTATTGCTTGAGAAGTTAAAAGTCCTGCGGACAACGTTGGCACATATGGTATTAAGATACTTCTAACAAATGGTTTTAATAAAATATAATTAGATACAATTTTTTGCATGGGCATAGAATCTCTAAATACTCCAGTCATATATGTGCCAGGGTATTCAATTGAATTAACAAGCTGATGCTGAATAGGATTTACAACACCAATAAAGACGGTAGGCCAACCTCCAACTCCTTCGAGAGCATGTTTAACAGCCAATGTACACACTTGGCCTATCGGTAGCAACACATCAACTCCCTCCAAGACAAGCCGTTGAATTCTGATTTTCATTTCTGCCTCGTACCCATCGGCCAACATTATAATGCACGGGTCATAGGTGTTTTGTGGCCCTTGGTCAAAAAAGTTAAGCATATAATTAACCATAGATTTATGAAGCGGACTTTCACGCAACATCAAAATAGCAACGCGACATTTCTTTGAAGGACTATTCATAGGAGATCTTTCACTGTGCTGAAAAATATGAAGTGGTACAGCCTCAATACATTATTTTACGCAGACTGTTCTGTCAGAAAAGGCAAAAATATTATTGTAACATTAATTGGGGTGTGCACATCCTCTTGGTTCCTTGCTGCGTTCGTATTCCCGCCAATATTGATTGAGAAACAACGCAACAAATACAAAACAAACCAATCGTAACTATACGTGAATAAAGCGTATATGTTGTCTTCATAGTCCTACTCCTTAAAGTAGTAATTAATAATTATTTAATCATGGGTTTTACCTACGATGCTGTTTTAAGATGCATAATTACTATTTAGAGACGCACGTAGAAAAATAGTCTGCCTGAGATACATAATTGTGTCAACGACAAGGCAAACGCATCTAAAATCATCTACAGGGATCATCTATTGCAAAATAATGTATTAGTTGTGCCTGCGCGCGGTAATAGTTTTTGAAAGGCTTAACTTATGCGTCTAGTTCTTGGGCAGGGCGGTAGAATAAAACTACTCAACCACTATGCAACTCGATGCCTGAGTAATTCCTCTAAGATATGTATATATATCTCAATCCCCTCTGCATCGTCTTTACGACGCCAAAAATCAATCCGCTCTTGTGCCAGCGATATCGTCTTCTCAGAGCAGCGAGCCCCACTATCTAAAAGTAACCGCACAGAACTCAGATGCCCGCGACCTACTGCAAAATTTAACGGGGTGTTCTTAGCTACAGTTAAGGCTTCTTTATCAGCACCATGTGCAAGAAGAAGCGTAATAATGTAATCAAGACCATAGCCTGCCGCTAAATGCAATGCCGTTTCCTTGAGACTATTTTGTATATTAATACCGGATCGCACTTTCTTACCTGGCTTCACTTCGTACTCCGTACTGACAAGTGCTTTTATTATCTTCACAATATTGCTCTGGTAGTCAAGGTTGCTAATAGTGCCCAACATACATTGCGCTTCTATAAGCACATGAAGAGGTGCATCACCCCGTACAGTCTTAGCGAGCCTTAATAGCGGATTGCGTTTCAAACATAGGTCAACATTGTTATAGTCAAAAAAATTGAGTGACCCACTACCAACTAAACGATGCAACTCTGTCCATCCATTTCCATCTACAAATATTCCTGACTGGTCTGTAGCGTGCAGCACGGGTGAAAATGCAGTCCCCAGAGCACAGATTACAATGAACATATGCATTGCTATGTTTTTTAAAATGTTATACCCAGTATTCATAGTTTCCCTTTTTATAAGAGGGTTCATTAGATAATACAAACGTTGTACGTATACTATTCATTATACAGACAACCCCCCGATTGTCTTGCAACGCCTTAGTCCTCATGTCTCACAGCATTTTCGTACTCACACAGGCAACGCTGTGTTTCTGCACAGCGGCTGCACTTCATTATAATCGTCAAATAACGGCTCCATTGAAAAGAGCCCAAACAACCACGGCAGCGTAATCTGCTCGGTTAGTAAGAGATGAGCTTTGAAATCTTTTTGGTTGTAACGACGCAATGCAAAATCTGCTTCCAAATCTTTAACGAGCATATCCAGTGTTGCCACACTACGCACATACAACTGCACTCCTTTTTTTTGGTTTTCAGCCATTAAAAATACTTTGGCCGGCACATGCCCTCTTTTTTGCGGACCATGCTGCCGATCACATACCGGCAACGCACAGTCTTCAGGCATATTCCCATTCTCTAATGCTTCACGCTCCCAGCGTACACAGTTCGCTTCAAGAACTTCCGCTTTTTCTTGCATAATCATTTGATACAATTTTTCTGGAACTAAAACTTTATCCGCTCCATTCTGCTGCGCATACAACGTATATAAATTAGAAACAATTGCGGTTCGCGGACCTTGATTTTCAATCGGTTCATTACTCAGTTCATGGCCATACGCATACACGCCGCCATGAGAACTCCGCACCGTACTCCAATCATGTAAATACACTTCTCTCTCATAGCCGCGCCACTGCGCATTTTTATGACGCGGTGCTCGCGCGTACGCAACATCAAATAACCCATATTCCGGCAGCTGTATATCTTCAGGCAGCGCAACACCTGAAAGCACCGGCTGCACAAAACAGAGCACTCCTTCAGCGTCAGGGACAACACACAGAGGCAGCACAGGCAACCGCTGCTCGCCACACAATCGTCCTTGTTCTTCGCAAGTATATAAAAGATTACTTAAGGCAGCATGCCATCGTGCACGCGCCATTCGTAAAATGCCGGTTAATTCTTGCCGATCTCTACAGTCAGGAGCAATGCGCCCGATAACTTCCACAGACACGCCCGTATTAAGCACCCCACGCACCGACTCTTCACGCAATGACAATCGACTCACGTCATCAATAATACGTACCGTAGTCGCGCCCACAAATACCTGCCACACTCGATTCAAAGATTCACACTCAATACTCTCAGTCATCAGCGTAACTAATGACTCACTCCATCGACACAAATCAGTCGCATAAAACTGCTGCAACGCAACATACTCGCGTGACAGGCCATACCCACGCTGCAAGTGCTGATGCTGATGATCCATTTTACGAGTAACCATTGCAGACAGTTTCTGCATTACTTCATCAGAATACTGTGCCTTTCTCATGCGTATTAATTCAGTCAAACGGGTAAGCGGAATACCATCCACATGAGTACTGCCATGTTCAAACAAAAGATCAAATAGCGCAAGGCGAACTGCCGACTCTTGTTTCCACGCATCTAAGAATTTTGCCCGTAAAAGTGGCTGGTCAAGCACAGCAAGAAGCTGCGCATTATTCACAAAATTTTGATAAAAACTATGCTCCACGGAAAACTGAGAATCAAGGAGCGCAAGTTGCTGAATAATATAATTAACTCGTATATTTTCACGACTTGATCGTGAATACATACTAATAAAATCAACCATGATCACTTGCTCCGCGCCATGCTGCTTGAGCTGCTTTATAAGATCGGTTAAAAAATAATCGTATTGCATCGGAAATCGAACACCATGCGTAAAAATCATCTGCTCAGGACAACAATTTTTAAGGCCATGCGAGGGAGCCGTTGCCAGCGGAACACGCTTGCGTATGCGACTACAATCTTTGGCACAGTAAAGATAGAACTCATTATGATACGTAAAACTAATCCACTCACACGATGATGATTTTTTAAGAAGATGTACCGTTGCTGCATACGACAGCTCCGGATTGCGTGCTTCACACGCAGCAAGATCATAGGCAGGCATTACGGCGGCCTGGGAAAGAATTTCTGCAAACGCTTCTTTTAACTGCGGCACATTCCGCTCCACATATGACTGCACCGCAGCAAGCTCTGCTTCATTGCACACCGAGCCACAATCGACATATACATAGCCGTCAGGTTTATACGTAAAATGAGAAACCTGCGCCGGCAAATCGGCAATCATTACCGAATCAGAATACTCAAAGACGGTTGCCAGCTGTGATGATGAATTATCCACATGCTCATACAATTCAACCTTAGATCCAAATTTCATCATATTTTGAACATTACCGAGCATAGTACTCTTGCCCACACCATCAACAAAACTACAAAACACATATGCGGTCTTTTTGTCATGATGCTGTTGAAGCTGCGCCGTAAATTTTTTAACAAATGACTGTGCATGTTTTGTAGCTTCTTGATTATGCACTAAAGACATTTCTATAGGATACGTAATATCAGGACCCACATAAAAATGCTGTAA
>JBAXGS010000040.1:0-6410 GCA_037139275.1 bacterium
CGGACGAACAGATCTCATCGCATCACAGAAATTTCCAATGACGAATCGATCAGCGCCACGAACAGTAATGGTTTGACCTGTCTTATCAATTTCAACTGTAACTCCCGCAGGAATTGCAACTTCAACTTTATGACTAAATCCAACAGTAAAAATAATCTGTGTTCCAACTACTTGTCCCTTGTACCCTAAACCAACAAGCTTTACTCGTTGCTCTAAGCCAAGTCCAGCACCTTGCACTTTATTTGCAAGAACCGCTCTGTGCATTCCCCACAGAGTACGAACTTCACGAGTATTTTCAACCGCTCCAAGCGTCATCTTTTTTGTTGCTGTATCCACTGAAGGAATCAAGCACGCAGGAAGCTCATGATTAAACTCAACTTTTGTACCTTTTATGCAAACCGTATTCCCTGCGACGCTTATCGCCACTTTTGAAATATCAATCGGCTTTCTACCTATTTTTGACATACTTTGCGCCTCTCTCAATTACCAAACGCGACAGATGACTTCACCACTTACTGCAAGCGTTTTTGCTTGCTTGTCAGTGATGACACCCTTGCTTGTAGACAGAATAGAAATACCAAGCCCACCAATATGTGGTTTAAGGTCTTTTAATTTTGTATACCGACGACATCCAGACGTACTCACTCGATCAAGCGCATGAATTGCTGCTTCACCGTTTAAATAACGCAATTGAACGTTTAACACAGGTTTTACTGGATCAGCTGCATCAACTGCATAATCACGAATAAATCCTTCGTCTTTTAAAATTTTTGCAATCGCTAAACACATCCGCGAATTTGGGTATGTAATCGATCGCTTTGAAACACGAACCGCATTTCGTATCACCGTTAAAAAATCTGCTATTCTATCCACAGTATTGCTCCATTGTTTTTCAAATTACCAACTTGCTTTTTGTACTCCGGGAAGATTTCCCAAGAGAGCGTTTTTACGAAAACACAAACGGCACAACCCAAAAATGCGCATATACGCACGTGGACGGCCACACAATTCGCAACGATTATACGCACGAGTAGAAAACTTCGGCGTACGTTTCGATTTCTCAATTAATGCTTTTCTTGCCATACGTTATTATAACTCCCATTACGAAGATTTTGTTGCCTTAAATGGCATATTAAAGTGCTTTAACAACGCACGACCATGATCATCATTTTTCGCAGTAGTTTGAATAGAGATATTCAAGCCACGAGATTGATCAACAATGTCATAATCAACTTCAGGGAAAATCATCCAATCTTTAATACCAAGATTGTAGTTTCCACGGCCGTCAAATGCAAGACCAACTCCTTGAAAATCGCGTACACAAGGCAAAGCCAAATGAATTAACTTGTCCAAGAACGCATACATTTGCTTCCCTCGTAGCGTCACCATAACACCAATCAAAGCGCCTTCACGAAGCTTAAATCCAGCGATAGATGTTTTCGCTTTTGTTTTTACTGAATATTGTCCAGCAATGCGATCCATAATATCTTTGACTACATTTAACACTTTTGAGTCGCTTACCGATTCTTTAACACCGGTATTTAAAACTATTTTAGTAAGACGAGGAACTTCCATAACATTCTCAAGTCCCAGTTCTTTCTGGAGCGCCGTACGAATTTTATCTTTGTATAACGTCTCTAAACGTACATTCATTGTTTACCCTTTTACCTTTGCCTACCGCTTTAGAATGATTTGCCTGAGCGTACACTCATACGAACACGAACACCATCAGCATTCAATCCTGTTTTCACACGGCATGGCTTATTTGTTTCTGGACACACTGGCATCACTTTGCTGAGCGGAATATATTTTTCTTCTTTTACGATAGAACCGGTCTCACCTTGACGCTTTGGCTTCATGTGTCTTGTAACAACATTAACCCCTTTAACCAGTACCAACCCACCCGCAAGATCAACAGAAATAACAGAACTCGTTACCCCTCTATCTTTGCCAGAGAGTACATATACTAGATCATTTTTTTTAATTCTCTGTAACATATCGTCTCCTACAAAACTTCTGGTGCACGAGAAATGATCTGTACATACCCGCGAGCACGAAGCTCACGCGCTACAGGACCAAATATACGAGTACCAACCGGTTGACCATCTTTATTCAAAATGACCGCTGCGTTATCACCGAATCGAATATATGTTCCATCAACACGACGAAACTCTTTTCGAGTACGGACAACTACTGCATCCAAAACTTCACTCTTTTTAACTGTTGCGCCAGGCACTGCTTTTTTAACAGTAACTTTAACAACATCGCCGATACGGGCAAACCGTTTACGAGTACTTCCTGTAACGTTAATAACCATTACTCTTTTCGCGCCAGAATTATCAGCAACTTCAAGCACACTAAATTTTTGTATCATATCTTGGCATCCTTATGAATTATTATGATGATGCTTCAAGACATGCTTAAACATCATATATTTAGTAGCCGAAAGAGGTCGACACTCAAAAATTTCAACAAGATCTCCCACCTTGGCTTGTTCATGTTCGTCGTGTGCTTTGTACTTTTTAAACGTACTGACAATCTTACCCACTACCGGATGCTTAAACTTGTTTTCTACACGAACTACGATCGTTTTATTCATCGCAGTCGAAAGAACCGTACCAGAAAGCGTCAATGGACGCTTTACTGCAACGCTCTCTTGTGTTGTATGTTTTTGCTTATCAACCATTGTATTACCTACCTAAGACTCGTTATGTTATCTACTATGATGCTCAGATAAGCCTCTAGTGGCCAACCGAACTTTCTTTTATTGTAATCGCTGTTTTTAATCGCGCAATTTGTTTACGGATTTTTTTAAACTGCGAGGTATCTTTCATCTGACCAACCAATGCACTCAGTCGCACGTTAAAGATTTCCTTGCGACAGGCATTCACTTCGTCACGTAAAGATGCAACATCTTTTTCAATCAGTTTTTTCATACATCTGTTCCTACTTCAGTCGCTGCTGCTACTGGTGTGCATGCAACAACTTGAGTGCGAATTGGCAACTTATACGCCGCCGCCTTCAACAATGCTTTCGCTTCGTTTTCAGGCAATCCTTTGATTTCAAATATAATTCGCCCACGTTTTACTACAGAAACCCAAAATTCTGGACTTCCCTTACCTTTACCCATACGTGTTTCAATCGGCTTCTTTGATACTGGCTTATCGGGGAATACTCGCATAAACCACTCACCAATTTTCTTTACGCCACGACTAATCACAGTACGCGCAGATTCAATTTGACGCGCAGTCAACCAACACGGTTCCATCGCCATCAAACCGTATTCACCAAAATGAACAGTACGTGCACCTTTTGAAAGGCCAGTCATACGTCCGCGTTGTTGTTTACGGAATTTAGTTTTTTTCGGCATCAACATGATTCATCAACCTTTCTTGCCTAAAACTCACCACGACAAATCCATACCTGAACACCGATGATGCCGTACGTTGTTTTTGCTTCAACCAACGCATGATCAATGTCAGAACGAAGTGTATGCAATGGCACAGATCCCAATCGAAGCCATTCTGCACGTGCAATTTCACTGCCCGCCAAACGACCTGAACATCGAATCTTAATACCACGTGCTCCACTCTTCATCACGGCAGCCCCTGCTTTTTTCATCAGACGCTTATACCCAACACGACGCTCAATTTGTTCAGCGATGCCTTTTGCAACCAATTGTGCACAATGCTCAACAACTTTTACTTCCTGAATGGAAATATCAACTGCCTTACCAAACTCTTTTGCAAGCCCTGTTCGCAATGATTCAATTTCTTGTCCACGCTTACCAATAATCAACCCTAGTCGAGCTGAATGGATTTCTACTCTAATACTATCACCAGCGCGCTCAATTGTTACGCTAGCCACTTCAGCTTTATCAAGCCGCTTTGCAAGATACTCACGAATGCGAAAATCTTCTTGTAAGAATGTTTTATAATCATGTTTTGCAAACCAACGTGCATTCCATGTACGAAAAACACCTAACCTAAAACCTAGTGGATGAACCTTCTGTCCCACACGTCACCTCTTAATTTAGTATTTTTCAACGATAACCGATATATGACTAAGCCGCTTACGTTGTGGGCAGGATCTCCCCTGAGCTCCCGGCTTAAAGTAACGAATCACTGGCCCTTGATCAATTCGAATCTCTTTAATACGCATTTGTGCCATATCACTGATCGACGAATCTGCTTGACGAGCATTATGATACGCAGATACAAGCGTTTTGGCAATAGGAACAACCCTATTTAATGATTGAGATTCCAACCAATGTACCGCCGCACTTACATTTTTGCCTCGAATACTATCAGCATACACACGCAATTTGAATGGAGAAATACGAATATTTCGACTTAATGCTTTCATAATTATATTCCCTATTTACCTTGCTGGCGCTGACCGCTGTGCAAACGAAATGTACGTGTTGGAGCAAATTCGCCAAGCGCGTGCCCCACCATGTTTTCCGTTACAAACACTTCGATAAACTTTCTGCCATCATGAACCGCCAATGTCGCACCCACAAATTCTGGTGTGATCAAACTGTTACGATGCCATGTTTTAATTACTCCACGTCGCCCTGTTGTTTTTTGCTGATCAAGCTTTTTTGCCAGATCAGGCGCAACGTATGGTCCTTTTTTAATTGATCGCGTCATCCACGTTCCTCTGTATCACCAATGATTGCTTACCGACGGCGTTTAATAATAGCCGCAGTACTGTTTTTTCTCTTATTACGCGTACGAGTACCCTTAGAACATTTACCCCAAGGAGACACTGGGTGCTTCCCTGATTTTGAACGTCCTTCACCACCACCATGTGGATGGTCAACAGGGTTCATAGCCATACCACGAACACTTGGTCTAAATCCAAGATGGCGGCTACGACCTGCTTTCCCTAAGCTTCTGTTACGCCATTCTGCTTTACCAAGTACGCCCACTGTCGCCCAGCAATCAAGATGTACCGTTCTCATTTCACCTGACGGTAAACGCAAGATCGCTACTTCACCTTCTTTTGAGCTCAACTGGACCGAGGCACCAGCACTTCGTGCTAGTACACCACCCTGGCCTGGTGTCAACTCTACGTTGTGCACCACAAAACCTACCGGAATGCTTCTTAATGGAAGAGCATTACCTACCGCAATTTCAGCTTCGGCTGACGCCATAACTGAAGCTCCAAGCGCTAATCCTTCTGGACGTAAGATATATCCTTTAGCACCATTTACATAGTATACCAAAGCAATATCACACGATCTATTTGGATCATATTCAAACGCCTTTACAGTCCCTGCACTGTTACGATGTACACGCTTGAAATCGATACAGCGGTACAATTGTTTTGCACCTCCGCCGCGATGACGAGTTGTAATACGACCATACGCATTACGACCACCGGTCTTAGTAAGACCAACAGTCAATGACTTTTCAGGACGTTTTTTCGCTAAATCAGGAGTAACGATAAATGTCTGTCCTCGCAATGAGGCATTTCGTGGTTTACGAGTTACAATTGCCATATTCTAGTTCCCTTCTGTCGCCGTACCGCCTATGGACTCATGTCCAGGCAATGTAATACTGTAGCCAGATTTCAGCGTAATAATCGCTTTTTTTATGCCCAGTGATACAAATTGACGACGGCCAACTGCTTTGTTTTTTTCAGGAGTATTGATAATGCGAACTGCACCAACCTTAACATCCCAAATTTTTTCCACTGCATTACGTACTACAAGCTTATTTGCTGTTTTTACCACTTCCAAGGTTACTTTCCCTTGTTTTTGATATAACTCAATACTTTTAGTAGTAGTTATAACTTTTTTTATAATTTCGTATGCCGTTAGTTCCATTGTGCAACCATATCGGTAAAGAGGTTAAGATCTTTTTTCAAAAATACCCACGCTTGCCCGTTAGAAAGATCAAAGGCATTTGGTTGATCATAAAAAACCGTATACACATTCGGTATATTTCTGAACGATAAGAATGTCTTTACATCATGCAATGCAAGAAATAAAACAACCTTACGTGTATCAACGTTTAATGCTTTGAGCATTGCTTGTGCAGATTTTACACTTGGTTTTTGCTCAAACGCCGCATCTAAACAATAGAAACGATCAGACGCTACAACTCCGGCCATAACATGGCTCATTGCAAGTTGACGTTGTTTACGACTCAAGCCAATGCAACGTGTGCGTGGACTTGGGCCAAATATAACACCACCTTTTCGCCACACTGGAGAACGCGCAGATCCAGCACGAGCACGACCCGTACCTTTTTGTTTCCATGGTTTTCTGTTACTAAATGCTACATCACTACGAGTTTTAAACCCAACAGTACCTTGACGCCATTGTTGTAACAAGCGACGAATACTGACTGCATACGCACTTGATGCGTACTGAGTTGGCTGCTCACAAGGAATATCGATAA
>JBAXGS010000041.1:0-6338 GCA_037139275.1 bacterium
CCACACATACTATCCTATTGATTGCTGCTTACTGCCCACATCGTGCATCACACCAAGAAGAAGAAAAATGTGTTCTTGTGATAGCGTACTTTCTATACAAATCATTTTACGACGACTTGCAGCGCCCCCCATAATACTCACCGCTGTACGAGAAATGCCAAGAGTTTGTGCAACAAGCATAATGAGCTCATCATTCGCTTTGTTTTTTTCTGGAGCACTTTTCAAAAAACACTTTAACACCGATTGTTTTTGATCCCATACAAAACCACACTTGCCAGACTGAGGAACCACTTTTATCATGAGTCGTATCCGCTGCATACCGCTCCTTTGTCGTCTCTGTTAAAACTTTTTAAAAATGCGTTATTCTTGCTCTCTGATTGGCCTCTAAAGTAACTGTTTTTTAATACCAAGTCATTAAGTCCATACCCAGCACACACTCAATACCATAACCAAATGAGTTCAAAATACTCTCTTGCAAGACATCTTGCTAAAGCCGTGTCCGAGAAATCAATAGCAAATAATAGTCCGAAATTACCCGACTCTAAGCTTTTAACTGTCAAAAGGTATGAATGTGCACCATGCGTCATTGCGGCCTGCTAGCCATAGCTGGTGACGACCGGGCAATCCAGTCTCATGTTATAATAATGTAGCTGTTGTATACGCATTGCAAGACATAAAAAAAGTCCTGGATTGCCACGCTGCCAGCCTTCGCCTCATGGCTATGGCAGGCAGGCAGCTCGCAATGACGTGCGTATGCAAAATCTATTCATGAGGTACATGTAACACTTGTATATCGTTTGTAATAAAAGCTTGTATGTATCATATGCGGCACGCAAAACGCTTACCGTCATTGCGAGAAGCGAAGCGACGAAGCAATCCAGACCTACTCTTAAGAAGCGATCGAATGCCTTGTGGATTACCAGATCTTCGCCAAGGCTACGACTCGGCAGGCAGTCGTCACGCAAAGCCTTACTCATACATAGTTTTACTTCCAGTTCCTCCCAGCCTTGACGTAATAGCTTTGGCGGGCAAGCAGTAAAGATGGGGAGGCCTCTATTCATCATTGAAGTTATAGAAATCTACTATCGAAATTTACTAAGAAAAGAGGAGTTCAGCTTTGTATATAATGCTCGGACTGGGTCTTGCGTGCCCGTATAGCAGCAAACGCTTCTGGTTGAGGCATATGCTCAATAGCACTCACTATATATTGTGCACACGCCATTGCATCTGCCTCACCGCTATTAACCGTGATATCGTACGCATAGGAATGATTATGCACATGATTATATTGCAAGCACGCAAGACCTCTATGCCTATTCCCTCGCTCAATTTCTCGTTGCTCAAGAATCTCCAAAGCACAGTCAACTTTTACAAAATAAGCCCGGGCATCAATAAAACTTTCTGCGTAGTGATATAAAAAATCACGACCTTCTCCGGCAAATAAAATCTCATCGATAACAAGATCATTTTTATGCTCTAAAAGAACCTGAGTTAAGGGAACCGTACACGCCAATAATCGCTGCGCATACTCTCCTATTTCCACATGATCGAGCACCCCATTTTTCATAAGATAGCGATAGCCATCTTTTGCCAAGCTTGTTTCGCCCAGGGCTTTTTGAGGAAGCATGGTATACAGCGTATCAATACCGGTATGAAGCAAAGGTGTTGGGTGCAGCGCCTGTAACGCTTGCGCGATTGAGGTTTTCCCTGAACTTGAAGTCCCGTTTAAAAAAATAACTAGTGGCTTCAATGTATACCCTTGTCTCTAAATTATTCCGCATATCCCCCCAGATTCACACGAGTCAAAATCAAAAGACATATACGGATTTGCGTAAAGCAAATGTTTATATGCAGCACCCATTATTTTTATGAATGCTTTTATTAACATCACCGTACTAAAGTGATGACTCAAAACACTAGCATCAAGGTAAAAAGCGAATTTCTCCCCGCAAATCCCGATATATTGCTCGTCAATTTATGATTCTGTTACAGTCATACCACTCTACTCTTTTACAGGAAAAGGACTCTCTCATGGTTTTATTACTCATGCTTCTTGCAAGTTCATTATGCTGCTTTCAAACACTTACTGCAGGCGGAAAACCTAAAAACGATGGCGAAGATATTCAGTACATTGAATTAGGCTCAGATCAAGGGATATACGACGCTATTGTCATTGATGGTGACATCACCGTTCCCGTGACAAAACTTTCATTTGGAGGAGATACAACACTTGATGGTATAAAAAAAGAACAAGATAGCTCTTCAAACCGTATTGATCTTGCAGATATTGATACTATTGAAATGCTTGACCCGCTGTATGATAGCAAGCGATATCCACAACAAGAATTCTGTAAAGTTCTGATTACCACGCTTAATGGTGCAGAGGAAGAAATGCTTATGCCACGACACCTACTTATTTGCGGTGAAGCACAAAAATCAGGATTTAAAAAATCATGGGTACTCAGAACACTTTCAATAATTGAAATACAACACAGCGAATTTTAACGCCCTTCATTCCCAACCAATCCGGCATTCTTTGCCATAACGGCAAGGGAACATTGTGGTTTTTTTAAATGAAGTGATTCCATGATTGCATCTTTTTGCCACCAAGCAATGCCGGACAATGCAGCAACAGCACCAATAGCGGCCAATGTTTTAACGCCCAAATGCATAGAATTTGAAAAAGAACTCTCTTCAACTAACGATGAAACAGAGCGAACCTGCTGAAGCAAAGAATCATAATGGGTAATAACACCAACAACGCATCCCGTAGCAACACCACACAGCAATGCGGTATTCCAGCTAATATCAAGCGGGGTCAATACATTTAACAGCATAAGACCACCAAAAACTGCTACCGCTGCACCTGCCGAAATGGCTATTTTTTTAACTTCTCGCGTCGTATTTACTTTAGATTCATACGCAAGTCGCGCATTTGTTAATTGTCTTGCCAGCTCTTGATTAAGTTCTAAACATTGACGCTCTTGAGTACTCAGCGCCCCCTGTTTTTGTTCTTGGGCACGCAATCGTTCTTGATACATAGTAAGTTTACTCAGTGTCTCATTCAATTGATCAAGAGATAACTCTTTTAAATCAACTTCTTTATTTTCACACAATGCATTCAACCACTCACGCTGCAAATCAGCACGGCGCAGTGTTTCAACAAGCCCTGCTTTAAACGCAGACTGTTTTTCTTGATTTGATTCAAAAGGAGCGGTTGCACTCAACCAGCCACTAAAGACACTCGCTATAAGTACGAGATTTTTTATTGTTTTTTTCATACAAATCCTTATACCTACACTAGGGTAATATTGCCAAGCGTACGCATTCACCCCACAACTGTCAAATGATCTGGCAGCAACATCTCTGTATCACACAGGATACAAATGACCAGCAGCAGCCCACCCATGTATACACAGCGCAAATCCATACCCTTCTCCATGAGATACATGTGATACCGAGAGTTCACGACGCATGCGATGCGCCTCATCAATACCACGAAGCGCTACACGTCCATACTCTGGCAATCCATCACCGTATCGTGCATTCAAGAAATCCCGTATGCTTTCTTTGACCTGCTCCTTGCAAAAGAGATGTGCCCGTCCGATGGCAGCAAGCGCCGCAACCACTGCACGATAATTAGATTCATTAAGCGCGGAAAGCTTACTTATAATAAACACAGTACATTCCAAAGCACATGATGGCTGCGCAACAGATATTACACTCAATGCTTCAAATACTACGCGACGCCCAACATCATTAAATGCATCGTATACAGTTTTCAAAAGAACCACGCACTCACCAGCAACAAGCGGATGAGACTGCGCAATACTACGCAGCCCATTCACCGCATCTATTTTCTGAGCTTCAGTACTATCAGCTGCATTAAGAATATGTTCACATGCCTCAAAAGATGCGCCCTCCTCATCCATTGCAGAAAGCCCCGCTCCGTAAAAAACTGCCACTAAAAAAATAATAGTATGTTGTATCTTCATAAAAACCTCATATGAAATAACTGATTTTAAAAATCAATATGAGGGATATATGCAAGAAACTACCTGTGATTCATCTGTGCCATCATATTGAATCGCACGTGTACGTATACTGATATATATCTATGCGATAGCGCAAGGATGCCATAAGAGCATTGTTTGCACAAGTTCAACACCATGTAAAGTACGAATTTCATGCGCCGTTTTAAGCAAAACAGCATGGCTTACTCAGCTGAAGCAGCATGATGTTCGTCAATGGCTAATCGAACATCTTTGTAATGAGTAGCAAGTTTTTTAAAATACGCTTTCTCAAAACTCCATGCCTCTTTTAACTTTTCCGGCAACAAGAATTCTGAATTTAGAGCAAATGAAAAGCGCCCTATGTTGTTAGTAAACCAGTCATCGCTGACCACTCCCTTGCCTGCGGGAAGATCATTATAGACTTGCTTTAAGAAAAAAACGGCTTCCGGCAGGCCACTCAAAGCGAGATTTTTTAATATATTTAAAGGGTGCTTAGGATCATATTCGCTACTCTCTGCATCGCCTTCAACTTCTGATGGCCACCAATTATCGCGAATGCTTGGCGATACAGTCTCAAGTAATCCAGTAAATTCATAAAGTGCTATAATAAACTTAACATAGGGCTCATCTTCATACGGCTTTAGTCGACGAATAAGCCCTACCTCCTCAAATGATAATGGCTCTCCTTCTCTGGACCGTAAGAAATCTCGTAGCCCCATAATTTCTATGATCGCATCTGAAGGATTATCACCAAGTCGCTTATGCCAAGATCTTATCGTCGCATTATCAATTCTAATACGAGGCTTATCCGATAATGCAAAAGTACCTGAATCCGAGCTATCACCTACCTCACAAGCACCACTGCAAGTGAAAGCTGTGAACATACAGAGAAGCAATACAATGTTGTAAATTAGCATCTTCTTTCCTTTTTTTATAAAAAACACTGCTACAGAAGCAAATAATACTACTGATTTGACTCATGACTGTCAATTTTTAGCCACCACAAGGATACACCATATTCATAAACGTTATTTGCTCACGCACTGGAGCGTTACACATCAATGGCAATACATACTCAAGAGGAAGCACGGTACTAATAACCCAACCACTCTCAAAGACATCCTCTATTTTTTCAGTCAAAGGACAAAAACCATCCAAACGCTTAGGGGAAACGGACGTATCATACAACGGCACCATAAAAGATTCTTGTAATTTTACTTTCACCGGATTACAACAATTGATATACCAACAATGAATTACGCTCTTATATAAAATATCATCAGTAATCGCCCTTAACAGACGCCTATGCAGGCTGTCCTGATTAATTACAGACAACGTAGTTAAGAATTGTATTCGTTTATATCGATCAGCATCAAGTATATGGCCATCCCACATTCCTTGAGAGAATGCATCCGCCCGATTAAACCGATAAGGGTCAAGGCCGGCATACCTAAAAGGCATCATGTGTTGCTCTGGAAATACATCACGATCCTGATTCACCTCAAGACTAGGAAAAAACAAATTATCCCTCGATACGTAGGTGCACTTCAAATGATAATGCTTTCTAGAATCTCTTGCTCGATACACCTCAGAATTAATTAGTACTTTAAACCCTCCGTCAAAACATACAAGGTATTTATGTATAACAGCTGCAGTTATGATACCTTTTATAAATTCTTGAGTGTATTTGATCTTAAAAGCTTTATTCCATTCTTCTTCCAATCTGCGTTCCAAATGTACCTTCGGAAAATATATCTGTTTAATCTCGTCCATCGACCGAAGATTTAAATTTGCATGCTGCAACCGGAGCTTCTCAAACGTTATTGCTTTCGTAGTTAAATAATCCGCCAACAGCATCGCAGAAGCAGAAAACGATCGAACATTTTCTAGAGAATACTGCTGAGGGGATTCTCCTCCTGCCACACTACTCCCGCCAGCGGCTCCCGAAACCCCTTTTCCCATTCTATACGGTGGCACATAAAACCCACCTCGTCCAGCAAGCTCAGCGCCTCCACCCCCAGCGCCTCCACCCCCAGCGCCTCCAGCACCCGCAGGCGCTGATTCAACTTGAACACCTTCATCACCAAATCCTTCTCCTGCTCCCGAAGCCACTGTTGAAGCAGCTAAACCTAGCTCCACCTCTTCTTCACCTTCATGAAAAAATTCTTCTCTAGCACAGCCTCTTCTGCTGCCTCCAGCACCTGCAAAATCACCTCGTCCAGAAAGCCCAGCGCCTGCAGAGCCGCCACCTCTTCCAGTTGAGACAGCTTCTTCACCTCTCGCAAGCAAAGCCCCCCTGCCATAAGTAGAGCTTCCATAACCCCC
>JBAXGS010000042.1:0-6277 GCA_037139275.1 bacterium
ATACAAAGCGAAGAAGCATGCCGACACCAAAATCAAAGCCTTCAAGGATGAAGTCACTCGGCGTTTGAAGTGCTCGATACGCATATGCACTCATTTTATATATTGCGCATCCCAGCGCGCCAAACCAAAATATATCACTGTAGACACCCACCCAATCATTAAGGGTGCGTATACCAGAATGTTTTTTTAATCTACGAAATAAAGGAAGATTTAAAACAAGCGCGCCAGTATCAACACTATTATGAGACGCTCCATCCTGCGCAGAAAGAACCGGCAAGCAGTACCGTTCTTTTTGGGCAAACTCTTTATAGATCTCACCCAGATACTCACACACTTCAGCATTCTTCATTAATGCCTGTATCGCTTCTTGCCGCTTCTTGAGTACTGCACCATCAGACTGTGGCGTTGCAAGCAATAAAGCCAAACTTACCTGTCCTACATGAGACTGAGTAACCGGTAATACAGCTGACAAGCACGACTGGCCCCTTTGCTTTCCTGCGATAATTTCTAAGTCTTGCACAAGCTGAGCCCCCTCAGCCACAGGAAATACTTCTGGAATAGAGGCAGTGGCAAGAAAACTACTTTTACTAAACAAATCCACGGCATCATGATGAATGACACTTGCCGGTTTTGTATCAAGACGTTTACGCCGATATTTAAGCCACCCAAGATATGATTTTGGTGCCGGCAATGAATCGGAATAATCATAGGCAATGCCACTGCGATGAATATCCAGAAGCGTTTGCAGCGCTTTTGCCCCTTTTGCTTCTGGTGTTTGCTCTGGCTCTGCTGGCGCTTGCTGGATCGCAGCGTGTGCCGGCAGATGAGAAAAACTCCCACACATACTGATAAAACCCATACTAAAAAGAAACAATGCATAATTCATAGCAATACCAAAAAAAAGGTGTTATACTGTAAAAAGTAACGTACTCATACTGTAATAATACTAAAAAAATAAAAGTAATGGTATATATGAACACATCAAAAGCGCTTAAAAGACTGCTACTTTTACTTTTTTTATCATTTTCAGGCTCAGCCTATACACACAAACCAGCTGCTGCACACACGCACACCGACGAAATAAAACTTCTTGAAAAACTACGAGCACGCCCCGAATATCGAGAGCTTGCTGAGCACTTTTCCCTAGTTGCCAATCAGCACACACGCACAGGCAAAAACGTACCATCAAAAACAAGACGACACGCGCTTATCTCGTGCATGACTACTCTTGAAAAACTCGAAGAAACTTACCCAAGCCCACTTCTCACCGACGTCGCCACTTGGTGCTCAACAGAATTCAAGCAACGCAAGAAACTCGCTCCCTGGATGCGAAATGCCATTATTATTGGCAGCTCTGCAGCTGCGGCAGCACTCGCACTTGCAGCAATCTGGTATGGACACAAAACATATAGAATCCAAAAGTTTAATTCTCTGTCCTATAAAGAACAACTTGAATACGCAATAGCTAATCAACAAGCAAAACCACGACTCTATCAAGATGCTCTGACTCTAAGGACGGTGTACAGAAATCCAGGATCTTCTCAGAAGGACCTAGAAAGCGCTCTCGCCGAAGCTTTGTTAGCTTCTCCAGCGAACCCTTCATTAATAGCTGTCATACGAAACCTATTACCTGACGATGCGCAAGAAAAAGTTAATGAGCAAGTTGCAAGAATGAAGGGGAAATATCCTAGTCCGGAAAAACAGAATCTATTGAGCACTCTCTTTTCTCTTAGGTTCCAAATGTCAAAGCACACAAAACTTATACAGGACGCTACGGAAAATCTGCAAAAGGAACCTGACCCAGACCGACGAGCACATATACAAACTCAAATCGATCACCTTAGGGCAGCTCTCAAGTTCTTCAAGGAACAAGAAAAACAAGCGCAACAACAACTCCAGTCAGCCGAATAAAAGCTTTGCGCTCGCCCTCACTCCACCTCATCTTCAGCAATTACCTCTCGCGCCGCCTCAACCCTTAAGATTTCTTGCATAATGCGTTTAATAGGTACGCCATCGAGCTAGTGGACGTAAGAGAAAAATTACGAGAACCAATACCCAACCATTAAAAAACAAAGTATTATGTCCTTGGTCCCTACTCTCTTTCATTGCAGGAATATGACTATGAGCGAATACGTAGAAAACGTTTTAAAAATTTGCTTTTGCATAGCTATTTTGATCTACAAAATATACCCAAGAAAATCCGGTCGTCGCGGATATCGTGACCTTGAAGATCGCCCGATCTCATTACTAGATGCAGCAGAAGTCAACGATACAAACGCTGTAACACTCTTTCTTAATGGTGGAGCCGATGCTAATGCTGTGAGAAAAAATGGCATGACCGCTTTAATGTATGCTGCCGTACATAACAACACATCTACTACACAACTCTTACTCGAACATGGCGCTCAGACTGAGAGCACTACCATAGACAGCGAAACCGCCTTAATGACTGCCGCAGAATATGGCAGCACAGCTGTTGTAAGGCTCTTGCTCGAACATGGTGCTGATATTAATAACACTACTCCGGACGGCACCACTGCCTTTATGTATGCAGCTGAAAATGATCATGTAGACATACTACAACTGTTGCTTGATCACGGAGCTCCCCTTAATTATGCTACGAAAGATGGTGAAACCTCTCTCATCGCCGCCGCTGCAAACGGTAGTGCAAACGCCATAAGATTCTTGCTCACTCATGGAGTTCCTCTTAATACCACTACAAAAAATGGTGATACCGCTCTCATCGCTGCCACAGCAAGTCAGAACATAGAAGTAATACAACTCTTACTTGATCACGGTGCTACCATAAATACCGCGAATGAAAATGAATTAACTGCTTTAATGGCTGCCGCAGCAAATGGCAATGTAAATGGTGCAAAAATCCTCCTTGCACGCGGGGCTGCTGTTAATAGCACTACTGCAGATGGTGATACTGCCTTTATATATGCTGCAGAAAATAACCACACAGAAATCCTGCAACTCTTGCTCGATTATGGCGCTCGTATTGATTACAAAACTAAAGATGGAGAGACTGCCTTAATGGCTGCTCTCGCAAATGGAAACACAAACGCCGCACAATTCTTACTGGATCATGGCGCTGATATTAACGACATTAACACAAAAGGCGAAACCGCTTTAATGTATTACGCCTCAAAACCAGCCACCGTAAAATTTTTACTGGATCGTAATGCTGACGTTAACATAGCTAGCAAAGATTGCACTACAGCCTTAATGGTTCACGTAGCAGCTGGCAATGTGGATGCAGTAAAACTTTTACTCGATCACGGTGCTCATATTTATAGCACCCAAGCAAATGGCGATACCGCATGTACGTATGCGGAAAAAAGTGGGCGCACGGATATTATGCAACTTCTACTGAATCATAAAGTGCTTATCCAAGCAGCAGATACAATCGAGCGGACCAATTATAAAAACTCAAGCCTTCCTCATCGGTAAAGACCACCCACGGCTACAGCGTTTCCCCTCACCCAATAACCTCAGCCTCAGCAATTACCTCTCGCGCCGCCTCAACCCTTAAGATTTCTTGCATAATGCCGTTTACTCTTCAGGCATCCTCTCAATAAATTTCTGCAGCTTCATCGCCGGCAGATAGCCTCTTTCGAGTGCTTTATTAACATGCTGAGTAGCCATGTCTTTATTACGAGGCACTCCTCGTCCTGCATAATAACAAATTGCAAGCAGATAGGACGCTCCTGCAACGCCCCCCTTTGCTGCTTTTTCAGCTAATGCAAATGCGCTTGCATATCGCCTTTGATCAAACGCACGCTGAGGTACCCCCTCTTCAGGAGCTACTGCGCGCCCATCATAATAAAGGCATGCAAGAATATACGATCCATACAGATCTCCCTCTGCATCAGCTTTCTGAGCATTCTCCAAAGCAAGAGCATAATTAACTCCTCCTGCATGGTGCATGCTCGTAAGCACTATATCTAATAAAGAAAGATCATCGGCCCCCTCGCATGGTATTCGGGCGATATCAATCTGATGCATAGTTTTTTCATTAGCAGCTCCCACCCCATAATAACTAGCATGGGCTAGCATGCTCAGAGAATTTGCCGCATACAAAGAGACAGACAATACTATATGTAGCATCCAAAAGCAGAGCATATATCTTTGCCCATAAACTTTTTTTACGGAAAAAACTGTAACCATATAACCCTCCTGAATAATACTGTATTAAATATATTGCGTAGAACCACACTACATAAGTTATAATTATTTGTGAAATCATTCTTTCCACCAATCTACAAACCGAAAAAACTATGAAACCACACACAACCACCCCACTCATGGCGCTTATAACATTATCCCTTTTGCTCTGCTCAAACATACATGCAGCAACAAGAAAAGATTTATTGGAGACAGCAAGTAGATACCTTTGTTGCCTAAAGGGACAGAAACCACAAGGAGCAGATGCACACCCACTTCTTAAAGAAGATTCTGGACACAGCGAAAGCCCAGCTGGTGCTGGTGCTGGTGCTGGTGTTGTATCAGGACACAGCTTTGAAACAAAGATAACTTCAGTTCCAAACTGCCTCAAAGAAATTGAAATTGAAACACCAAAGAATTATGATGAATTATACTATCGGCACATGGGCCCCCTGGAACCTTTTTTTGAAAGTGGCATCGACGCTGGAGCTCAAAAAAAAGCGCTCGAAGAAGAAATAGAAAAAATGGAAGGAGAAAGAGACTTGGATCATGGGGATAATCTATATAGATTGAGATTACTGAAAAAAAATCTAGAAGCATATTGGACATTGCGCAGAACTAGTTGCACGAGCAACACAGAGAAAACCGATATAGTTGCAGAAGCGCTCCATGCAGCATTGCTACATAAAAAAAATATCGAGCACACACTTGCACAAAAAAATCAAGAAATCGAAGCCCTGAACTTTCGACTTGGCCTTCGCAATGCAGCTCTTATCAAAGCAACGATAGATTGGAGCGAGAGAAATTCTTCCAGCCACGCAAAATGGCTTGAATCAGCAGGACATCAAAGCACTTGGCTTTACAAAGACGTAATGGTCAGAATTCTGCAAGAAAAAATTACTGCCGCCATGCGTACAACGCAGAACACTTTATCAGAAACAAAACGCGAAGATATAAAACTCAGTATTCAACAAACACAATTGGCTCTCGATAAAGCCATAGAAGAAAGAGATGCCATCCCTATCCGATAATAAGTGCAGAAGGTAAAACCCCGAACCCCTCACTCAATAACCTCATCCTCAGCAATCACCACTCCCGCCGCCTCAATATTTAAAATCTCAAGCACAATGCTCTTACTTGATACGCCATCCATATACTGCGTATATAAAGAGATATCACATGCAAGGATCGGATCATCTGCGGCAACCGTTCTTACAATCCGCTTCCATACTGCAGAAGCTCGAGATTGCCTACAAATCAGATCGTACAACTCATGTCGCTGTCCTCTGAGACGGCCTCCTAACCCTCCCTCAAGAGAAGTATACGCAGGCAGATATGGTTTTATCCGAATCTGTAAACAATGAAATGCTCTATCAAAACAGGCTTGCCCAAACTTCCAGCACTCAAAACGTATACAGTGCATTCCATGAGCAATACTCTTATAGTGGTACAGCAGGCCAAGTAAAAATATAACACGAAAGTCATTCTGGTCACATTGCCAGAGCTCATGAATTGCATCATAATCAAGACCAGCTCGCAGCAACCTCATAACTTTCTGATATCTTTCTTGATAATCAAGCTCTTCTTCAACATCATCAATCCCTACTACAGGAGGCAAAGGAACGCGCCCTTTTGGTACACGGGGCACACTGTGCTCCTGCAACACTACTCGCCCACAACTCTCACCACTCATACCAAAAAGCAACAAAGCTACTGCAAGATTTTTTTTAACACACATCACAACATTCCCCAATGTTTTACAGACATATGCATATCCCCCCGGACACACACTATTCCCAACTCTTACACATGATGCATTGGTCGTGCATGCATCATACAAATCTTTAATACTCAACCATCTCAAAACCAGCTCGCTCAAAAATAACTAGCTCATAGACGTTTTATATACCGGACAACTCTCCCCAGAGTTGCGCAGCACGATGTAACCACAATCAAAACACACTTATTCTTAATAAAAACATAAAAAAGCGGCGTAAAAAAAAGCCGACACTTTTGAGCGTCGGCTTAAAATTTTTAACTTTGGTTTGTTCCTTGAAATTAAGCAGAAAGCGATTCATCGCGTTATTATTGTTGTCGTTCACACCTT
>JBAXGS010000043.1:0-6221 GCA_037139275.1 bacterium
TTATGTATCTATCTATCTATCTATCTATCTATCTATCTATCTATCTATCTATCTAGCTGAGCAGTAGCTTTTTTTCATGCGCATCGACAACCTCAGAACCGGTACTTTCTGAGTCTGAGATTGTCACCCATGATGCCGCAAGTGTGCGCTCTGCCGAGGATTTGGTTCTTGCTTTGAGTGAGATGCCTGAGTATGCAGAAATTTTTGACCTTTTTGTTTCTTTGCAGGTAATGATGCAAGAACAGAAGCCATTGAAAACTATTTCACGCATGGCGCAGCAATTAAGAAACCAGATTGTTTTTGTGCAAAAATATGCATCAGACCCGTTGCTGGATGAGGTTCTTGCATGGTGTCAGGCGCAAAAAGGATTGGAAAATAAGAAAATGGCTGTCTGGAAGAAGGTTGTTATTGCTGCAGCTGTTTTGGCGGTGCTTTTTGGAGGAATTAGTTGGCATGCTAGACTTCAATCGAAGAAAAAATATGTGTTGGAAGAAAGGCCACTTGCAGGAATCCAACAGAGAATTAATGCTATTGGCGAGATTGTCCTAAGCAGCATTCCATTGGCAGATACATCAGGTGTCCTTCAAAATACTCATGGAGTTGACATTTCTAGGTTGCCTGAGTTAGTTCCTGGTTCTCCGGATAAGCGCTTACCATTCTTTAGTGCGTGGAAGATGCAATCGGGTGAGGAATTTTCTACTTTGGCTGGCACGGTTCGTTTAAACGTAGGAATCAGTATATCTGTGCGCCCTCTTGTTGATTTATTTGTAGCATTTATAAAAACAGCTCATCCTCTCCAGGAAACTATAACTGCTTATAATACCAAAGAAATTGGGATGTTTACGTTTCATGGGCATTTCTACTTTAGTGCGCGGGTTAGCGATAGGTATTATCTGTGGATATATAATCCGCCTAGCTTTGTCCCCATTAGACTTGAGGAAGCATATGAGGCAGGGCTGCGCCCAGATGAATTGCCGCCTACAAGTGCTCCGACGCCTCAAACTATTCGCGTGATTGCTCTTGCAAAACAGAATTTGCGAAAACGAAGAGAGATTCTGGATTGTAAAGCTGTTGTAAGTTTCTATATTTCAGATCCTGCTGTTATACAGGGTCTTTTTACAGTTTCGTAACAATACACCCGGTGATAGTGATGATTGTTGCCCAATAGCCTGTAATGATCATAAATAACCCAATTGGTTGGCGTGTCCAAAGCACTGCTCCAAATTGTACTGTTGTTACAAAGCCCAGCCACAACAGCAAGCTGTATTGAATACTGGCAAGGCAAGTAGTAATAGCGAGCATTTTAAAGAGATGAGACAGGGTAATTGCTATTGTTGCTGCGGTGAGGATAGATCCAACAATGTGGCCGCTGTGCATCACAACGGAGCCTGGTTTAAATTTGTTGAGAGTAAGCCAGAGATTGCCAAATAAGAGTGGTGAGTACCAGAGCATGCCAATAAGCATGTGGGCGGCAATACTGACAATAAGTGCGGTTGGGCTGATGGTAAGCAATGGGATATTGAACATAGAGTGGTCCTTGTGTGGCAATGAAAATGACAGAGCATAGTGTGCGCGCCGGTGATTGAAATATCAATCGTTTGTATAATTTTGTTTCATTGCAATTTAGGCTTGGCCTGTTAGACTCTTTTCTGTACTTGTTGTTAGTTATAAAAGGAATCCTCCATGTTTATCAAAATTAATCGCTTGATCTTATTGGGACTTGTTTTTTTTGTTTTTACTCGCCCTTTGGGAGCTTTTCAGGAGGATAAGCTCTTGTATCAAGAGTTGTTACAAAAACAAGAACAGAGGCTTCATATGCAGACGCTTGAAAATGGAATGCGTGTTGTGTGCTATGTAGCTGAGAATACCAATCAGGTGACTGTAGGGGTTGCGGTTAATGTTGGGTTTAAAGATGAAACAGATGCTTTTGGGTTAGCTCATATTCTTGAGCACATGATGTTCAAAGGAACTCGGTCTCATGGAGAAGGGTATATTGATGATCTTGCCCGCACGTATGGTTTATCGAAGGGGGATTGTAACGCGTATACAACATATGATCATACATTTTATTTTTTTAATACAGACTCTAAAAATTGGCCGGTGTTTGGTGATGTGGTAGCTGACTTACTTCAAAATCTTGAGGTGTCCGATGAGGCGTTAAATTCAGAACTGAGTGCTATTGTTCAAGAAATTAAAAGTCATGAGTGTGATCAGAACGCGTTAGGGTTTGCTGATATGTATCCATATAATCATCCCTATAGCCATGCTGGGATTGGATATAAAGAACAGATATTGTCCTATACGGCTGAAGACGTTATGGATTTTTATAAAAAACATTATGTTGCAGATAAAGCTACATTGTTTGTCTGTGGTAAAGTAAATCCGGCAGAAGTATTTGAGTATGCTCGGCAAACATTTGGCTTGTCGATGCGGCGGTCTGCGGATATGCCGGCGGCGCCTCAGTCGGTATTGCCATTTTATGCTGGATTGTCCTCTACAGTAAAAACTATATATCATCCTCAATTGTATCGACAAGTATCATACATATGGCAAGGTGCAGGAGCCCCCGGGTCATATGATGCTCTAGCGCTTGAGTATTTTGCTTCTATTTTATCTAAGCGACTTAAACATAAATGGATTGATGAGCAAGGTATGTGTTTTGGAGTATCTGCTTCACATATGTCTTTACAACATGCAGGAGCTTTTTCGGTGTATCTGCAGCCAAAAGAAGCATATTATACTACCTCATTTGACAAGCTTCTTACTGATGAAATTGCTTCTTTAATCGAGCATGGTATTACCGCTGAGGAATTTAGTAGTGTGTTTATGGGTCGCATTCAGAGACTTGTAAAGACTTTAGAATATCCGAAAGAATTTTTGTTTAATTTTGTTAAGTATACTGCAGCTAATGATATGCGAGCGCAATTATTACGTAGCGCTGTTGCTGAGCAAACAATAACTCCTGAAATGGTTCTTCAAGCGGCACGTGTGTATTTACGTCCTTCTATTATGAATGCTGAGATTCGGTTGCCACTTGAGTCTTCAGAAGTGGGACGATGGGAAGATCTTCAAAAAGCTGTTCAGGCTCATGAGACACATTTGCTTAATGCACGGTCGCGAGACGCGCAATTTCAGCATGCCTCAAAAGAAGTATCATTTCCGCAACCACAGCCATTTGAGCAGGAGCCCGATGTTGAATATCAGTGTATGACGCTTTCAAATGGGCTTTCTGTCTATTTTCACCAAGATGTAACCAGTGACAGTAGGGTATTTTGTTTGCTGCATAAAGATGCTTTTCGGTGGATGATGACGAAACGGGTGACCGGTGCGACAAGTGCGCTCAATTATTGGGGCGATTTGCTACTTCATGGGAACCGCGACTATACTAAAAAACAATTAGATGAGTATTGTAGAACTCGAGGCATAGCGCTTGCAGCAGGGTCGTATCAGATCTTTTGTACCGCTTTAAAGAATAATTTTGATGAGGCACTTCGGCTACTTCGTCTCTCTTTGGATGCCCCATTATTGCCTCAAGAAATTCTTGAAAGATGGAAAGCTGAGTATGCGGAAAGTATCGCTCAGGCGCAGAATGATCTTCAGTATCGATTTCGAGAGTATTTAGATCGTACCTGGAGAAATAATACGCCAGGAGTGTTTTCGGCTGCTGAATTACTGGCTCAATCGAATGCGACAACGATAGATGATATTCAATTGATTATTAATGAGATGCGAGATCCACGTAATTTGGTGGCTGTATTGGTTGGTGATTGTACGTTAGAAGAAGCTCAGGAGCTTGCGGAAAAACATTTTGGTACGCTGCAGGGTGATTGCATCAGCACTATCACTTCGTATGTTATTCCGCCCATTATACATACTGTTTCTGGTCATATAGAAGTGGCCAATGAAAATTCATATGTATCTGCATTCTGTGCTACGTGTCTTGAAGATACCTATGACACGCCGGCGCTTGTATTGTTGCGAGAGTATTTGGAATCACGTTTGTTTGATGTGCGCGAGCGCACTGGATTGTTTTATAGTTCTAGAGCATCGGTGCAAGTAGGGGCGGCCACTTGCTTGGGGAGCGTGTCGCTGGGGGCAGTGGCTATTCCTGCAAATATTTCGCGTATTTCAGCTGAAATTGAGCAGATCATTGCTCAGTTGTATACTAATGGAGTCAGTCATGAGCAGCTTCAGTTATTTAAAGAAAATCACCTGCGACGCTGTGGGACGTATGTTCATACAGCTTGTACGCTTGTAGATCATGCGGCTGGTGCCTTGGCTGCTTTAAAAGAATTTACGTATACGCGGCAGTTTAACGATTTAGTGCAGCAGGTGACGCTTGAGCAGATGAATGAGGTCATTAAGAAGTATTTTGACCCTGCGCGCTGGTCGTTTGTGACCGTTGGCCGAGCGTAGAAATAAGAAGAATTCTGTAGAGATACCGAGTAAGGAGTAGCTTTTGCTTTACAAAAATGGCTACTCCTTTAAAATTGTCACTTTCGTATGAAAAGTCGGCATGCACAGTTCTTGCTATTTTAAATGCTAAGTATGTGTCTGCAGAGTCTATGAGTTGCAATGTTATTATGAGTATGAGGAGGACTGAATGGAGATTTTGAGTTATTTAATCATGTTTGGTGCAGTGTCTGCACTGGGTATGATAACCACCCTGGTATTGTTTGGCGTTATTGCACGCCGGGCGGTTACTGATAAAAAAGTTGCTCATATTGGGCGGCTTATTAGAAACGGTGCTATGACCTTTCTACGAAAAGAATATTCAATTTTGGCAGTAGTAGTTGTTCTTGCTTTTGCTTTGCTTTTGTATGTGTTTAATCTGACCGCAGCTATTTCGTACGTTGTGGGAGCGTTGTCTTCAATGCTTGCAGGATTTATTGGTATGCGTGCAGCGACTATTGCAAATGAACGCACCACGATGGCGGCTAAAGATGACGGCGAGTATGCCGCATTTATTACCGCATTGTTTGGCGGATCGGTCATGGGATTTGTGGTTGCAAGCTTAGGTCTTGTTGGCCTTGGCGGGCTGTTTTATTTGTTTGTTGAAGGAACCGCAGCAAGCTTTATTCAATTTATTACTTGCTATGGTCTTGGCGCAAGTTCAATTGCGTTATTTGCTCGTGTTGGCGGTGGTATTTTTACCAAAGCAGCAGATGTGGGTGCAGACCTTGTGGGTAAAGTAGAGATGGGTATTCCTGAAGATGATCCTCGCAACCCAGCGGTAATTGCTGACAACGTAGGTGACTGTGTGGGCGATACCGCCGGTATGGGAGCTGATATTTTTGAATCGTATGTTGGTTCATGTATCGCATCAATGGTTTTGGCTATAGAAGGCCACGCAGGCAGTATTCTCTATATTAGTTTGCCGATTGTTTTATCTGCAATTGGGTTATTGGGCTCTATTGTTGGCTTGCTTTCAGTATTTGTGATTCGTACTAAGCTTGCCGCAATGCTTCATAACGCAACATATGTTGCAATTGCGCTCTTTATTGCTGGCTCATATGGATATATTTCATATGCTGGTATTGATATAGCATTATTTTATTCAGTGCTTCTTGGCGGAGTTTCTGGTGTGGTTATTGGTATGCTTACCGATTATTACACCAGTGGTCGTCCGGTGCGTGAGCTTGCTGAAGCATCACAATCTGGTGTGGCAACAAACTTGATTTACGGTCTTGCCCTTGGATACGAGTCGATTGTACTTCCTGTTATTTCTCTTGCAGGGGTGATTTACCTCTCATTTGAATACGGTGGTGGTTTGTACGGTGTTTCTATTGCAGCAGTATCTATGCTTGCAACGGTAGGGATTACTATGTCGGTTGATGCGTATGGCCCAATTGCTGATAACGCGGGTGGTATTTCTGAAATGGCAGGTCTTGGTCATGGTGTGCGTGAAATTACCGATCGCTTAGATGCGCTTGGCAATACGACAGCTGCTCTAGGAAAAGGATTTGCTATTGGGTCTGCTGCTCTTGCTTCGCTGGCGATGTTTGCGGCGTATTGCTCACAAGCAGGCGTTAAATATCTTGATCTTTTAAATCCGGTCATTATCTCTGGTTTGTTTATTGGTGGCGTGATGCCTTACCTTATTTCAGCCCTCACTATGCGTTCAGTAGGGTCTGCTGCATGGAAGATGGTAGAAGAAGTTCGTCGGCAATTTAAGACCATTCCTGGCCTTATGGCGGGTACCGCAGAGCCTGATTATGAGC